>JAIUMT010000285.1 GCA_022565415.1 Balneolales bacterium
CGAGCTTAGTTTCCTGCGATTGTGGGAAAGTGGCTCTGTTTCTACCAGCATTTACCATCGCTACCGCACGGGCGTTGTTGAACGAATAACCGAACTTCAGGGCGACGGAGTAACCAGGAGATTTCCTATCAATTTATCGAATCAGTCGAATTGGGGCACCGAGTTGGCGGTTAGTCAGCGGATTTTCGACACGGTTCGCCTCAGAGGAAGTGCCAATTACTTTTACTCCGACACAGAAGGAACTTATGCGGGACAGCTTTTCGAACGCTCCACGACGGCATTTTTCGGACGATTTCGGGTTCAGTGGCAGATAATTGAAGGTCTCAACATGCAGACCACAGGCTTTTATTCGAGTCCGCGGAATACCACACAAGGTTCGCAATCGGCATCGTACGGAGTAAATTCAGGTATTTCGATGAATATTCTGGATGGAAGTGCTACGGTATCGCTAAGTGGCAGTGATTTGCTGAATACCCGGGGTCGAACTACCATTGTTGAAGAACCCAACTTCTACAGCGAAGACGAGTCGAGATGGCGTACCAGGTCGTTCAGACTGAATGTAATCTGGCGATTCAATAGATTGGATGTTTAGAAATAGATAAATTACGATTATGGTCAGGTTTTCATACGATTTATCGGGACTCATGCTGAGTATGATAAAATTGATGCCGAAACGATTTGACTACTTAGGACGAAAATAAAATGAACATCTACCCTTTACATACCGAAACCGATTACAACAACGCATTATCTCGCATCGACGAGATTTTTGAAGCCAAACCAGGCACTCCGCAAGGAGATGAACTTGAGGTTTTAGGCATTCTTATTGATGAATTTGAAAAACGGCAATTCCCCATCACTTCACCCGATCCGGTTGAAGCGGTAAAGTTCCGCATGGAACAGCTTGGATTGACACAAACTGATTTAGCCAAGCTGATTGGATCTAAGTCGCGAGCCAGCGAAATACTTTCTGGCAAAAGATCATTATCGCTTAGAGTAATCCGGCTATTGAATCAAAAACTGAATATCCCGGCCGAAATTCTGTTACAGGAAGAATCAACAGTTGCTTAAAATCACACGTTTTCAGTCCGGTATTATCGGCTCCGATGCAGCTACATCATCAGGCCAAACAACCACTTTCTTCCCGTCGCGCCACTGAATGAACACGCCTTTGTTCGCAATCTGATATCCGCGTTCGTCTACCGCATACGATCCCAAAACCGTGGTCATCTCCAGCGACCTCAACTCATCGCGAATCGCATCAGACTCCAAACTTCCTGCCCGCTTGATGGCCTCCACGAAAACCTGGCAGCTGGCATACGCTCCGGCCGCATGAAAACTCGGCTCCATGCCATAATTCGACCGGTACGACTCGGTGAACGCATCAATTCCCGGATTCGGAAGTCCCGGCTCCCAGGCCGACAAGCCAAACGTATTCTCCGCCAGCGGACCTAACGCTTCGGCGAACTCTGTAACCGCACCCGACGTGCCAAACATCTTCACATCGAGTCCATGCTCGTGCATCTGCTCCACGAACATGATGAAATTGTTCAACGATGACGCCGCCATGCCCACAACCTCAGCCTCGCGATACTCAATCATGTCCAAAATCATCGAAAAATCGGTGGTTCCAGACGGGTAGGTGCTCTCAAGAACCACATCCATACCTCGCTCCCGGGCCATTTCAATCGCTCCAGATCCCGCAGCTTTCGGAAACAACGCATCTTCCTGTATGATGGCGACTTTGGTGAATCCGTTGGCATCCGCCATGTCGATGAGTCCGGCCAGGAACAGCTCGGCGGGAGGGAGAACCATGAACAAATACTGGCGTCCCTGCTCCCAGATCGAGGTCGTGGCGGCAAGCGGGGAAATCATTACCTGCTTATAACGCTCGTTAACCGGCGCAACGGCTTCGGTTAGAGTGGAACCGTACGGACCCATTATGAGGTCGACGTTGTCGTGAAGGATGAGTTGTTCATATAGTCTTGTGGCCGTGGAGGTGCTCGATTCGTCGTCGTAAATCAGAAATTGGATATCGCGTCCGAAAATGCCTCCATCGCGATTTACGTCTTCTTCGCAGAGTAAATATCCGTTATTGGCCGGGATTCCTTGGGTGGAGTAGGCGCCGGTGTGCGACATGGTGGCACCGATTACAATTGGGTTCGTTTCGGTATCGGATGCGGCATTGGTGTTGAACTCTGAATTGATTGGCTGATTTACCTGATTCGACAGACTTGATTGAGTTGACAAATTTGATTCATGCACCTGAATTTGTTGGTTTGGTTGATTTGGCAGGCTTGCCTGAGTTGCCTGAGTTAGCTGAGTTGGTTGAGTTGGCCACATCAAAAGTGCGATCAGACTTGCAGCACCGAAGACATAAATACGTGATTTCATAAGGCGACTTGTGTTATTGAAGACTATAGTTTGGTTCAATATAGCATATCTAGTTATAAGAAATAATTGATGATGGGGTTGGTGCTAGACCATAAGGTCGTCATGCCGCGCGACGACGCGAAGAGGAGACTGATGCGGCATCTCTTTGATTGAGCCTGTAGCCCTATAAAGGAGACCCCGCAACAAGGGCGGGGTGACAGTTTTGCGTGGCAAGTGCGGGTGACAGTTTTGTGCAACAAATGCGGGGTGACCGCATTAGATCAGCAAGTGCGAATTCACCGTAGTGAGACAAATTTCGTGGCTAGTCGCCATCCTCGAATCACTCAATATCCTAATTTCAACAGGATTGCGCGCAGGTTATCTTGATACTCCGGGTTCCAGTTCATTCCCGCGTGTGTCTGACCAGCTAATCTGATGTACTGATCTTCTGGTTTTAAGATTGGCTTTAACCGGGAGGAGCTTTCTATCGGAATAATATTGTCGTTGTCGCCATGAAATATCGTAATCGGCGCAGTTGTCTTGGCCAAGTATTCATCCGTCGGAAAAGTGTACCTCATTAGAAAACCGGGCAACAGCGGATAATGTCGTCGTTTAATATCCATTAAATTATAGAACGGAGCTTTGAGGATTACTTTCGCGGGATTTCTGTTAGCTCCGAGCCACGCAGCGGGCGCAGTTCCGACAGAATATCCGATAATAACCATAGATTCGTACCGTGTGACCAGCTCGTCATAAAACTTTCCGGCATCCTCGAAAAACTCTTCTTGACTTCGAATTTTGCCTCCACTTTTGCCATAGCCCCGGTAATCGGCGATGAATAAATCGAATCCCGTGCCTGCATAGTGAATCGCGATTTCACCCCATTCCTGAGCCGAATTTGCGTTTCCGTGCAGATAGAAAAGCAAACCTTTGGGCTGAGGGGCGTTTTGAAAAAGAATTCCGTGTAGTTTGGTACCATCATCCGCTGAAACCGTTAGCTCCTCGAACGGAATACTGTGAGTGAACTGGAACTGATGATCAGCAGGCAGGGATCGGGGTATAAAAATCAGCTTTTCTTGCAGCATATAAATGACAATAAGCACAAGAACTAGTGAGGAAATGATCGCGATTATCCAGTGGAGTCCGGTCATGACTATACCTTAGGTTTGTTTTTTGCTTCAATCCAGCGTGACATATACTTTGTGCTGGACATGGTGTGGTGGGAGAGCATGTTGCCAATAAAATTGTTGGTGCGGTGAGAGGATAAACCTGCACTAATTGCGTGGATTATCTCTATGAGATCGTGGCCAGTTGGGCGTATTTGGCTAAGTAATTTAAATCCGGCGTTGGAATGAGATTTCCAGAGTGAGCCGCCATACAACTTAACAGCAGCATCGACAAAATCTGAGACCTTGTTTGCAACTAGAAGCGGTTGAACACCAATTGAATTATGGCTAATTGAGCCAGTCGTCTTTTGTGACTCACTGGTCATATATCCACTTGCCTCACTTGGTTTTCGCGTTGCTAAATTCGAAGTCAATCCTCCAAACTCTCCACCATTATCTTCATTAGGAGGTTTAGTAGGCTTAACATTATGTGACTTATTGGTCACATAATCGTTTTCCACATGAGAATGGTGTATCGGCGTTGGTGTAACTTCAGGTACAGACTCATGGTCACCGAACTGTGAGTTTAGGGAATACACTTCGTACTGACTTCCCAAATTTCCCTTAGTCACCAATCCCTCGCTCGCTATTCGTGTGGTGACACTGGGCGTTCCCGTGCGCATCGCGTCTATGAGCTTGCCTTTGATTCCGGCCCCAAAACGCAACGGAGCCAAAAGCACCCTGTAGTTTTTTATAGTTTCGAGCGCGTCTTCTGCCCGGCCCTTCACAATAAATCCCTCACGCGGATTATGCATCTGAAGCACGCTTTCATTCACGTAAGCCCCGTAAATATGAAGCTCGGCTTCCGGTAATCGGGAGCGAATGAGAGGCCAGATCGTCGATTTTAGCTGACGAACCGCATCCGTGTTGGGATCATGCAGAAAATTCCCAATCGATACAAAATTCCGGCGTTGCGCGAAATCGGGAAGATTTTC
>JAIUMT010000286.1 GCA_022565415.1 Balneolales bacterium
AAATTCTAAACAAAATTATCGACAACGATCTGTCGGTAAGGCAGGTTGAAGAAGCGGTTAAAACGTACTCAAATCGCAAGAAATCTTCGCCAAAACCGTTGTCTAAGAAAGATCAGAAAGATATCGAACTGATGCAGCTTGCTACTAATCTGCAAAACCGATTTAGCACCCGTGTAAATATTAAACGAAAATCTCAGGGTGGAGAAATTAAAATTGAATACTACTCTGATGAAGAACTTGAACGGTTATTGTCTCTGTTTGAGTCGATGGCGTAACTTTTTCATGCTTGTCTGTTTGATGTGTGCGCTACCTTTAGGAGCGCAGGCGCAGCGACCTATGGAAGTTGACACAACCTTCCAAGTTACCGAAAACCGGAGTCTTGGTGCATCACGCGATACCGTTCCTGAGCCCAGAATGGTTATGCGCAGGTCTATGATTTTGCCGGGCTGGGGACAAGTAACCAACGAGCAAAGTTGGAAAGTACCTATTGTTTACGGACTTCTTGCCGGTGTTGTAACATACGGCGTGTATTCACATCAGCGTTATCAAGGTTTCAGGGCTGCTTACTACAACAGTTTTCCAGATAACACTGATTTGCGATTTGGAGAAACCCCATCCTTTGTGCCACCCGACCAACCTGCCGAAATTTATCGGTTTAACCGAAATCAATTCAGAAATCAACGCGATTTGGCTTTTGTAGGGGTGCTTTTAGTGTACGGTTTGAACATTGCCGACGCATATATCTTTGCCCATCTACGTGATTTCGACGTAAGTGATGATTTAAGCGCAAATTTCGATCATATCTACGATCCTTTTTCCGGTCAACATCAACCCGTATTGACCGTCAATATTCGATTCTAACAACTAATCAAGACATTTATGACACCAGAACGTATAGCTCCCGATAACTTCGACAAAGACAACAATGAAGACTTGTGGAGTATTTTTAAAGTAATGGGTGAATTTGTTGAGGGCTACGACAAGATGATGAAAATCGGCCCTTGTGTTACAATATTTGGCTCAGCGCGCCTCAAACCAGATCATCCTTATTACGAGAAAACAGTAGACCTAGCCTCCAAGATCACAGAACTCGGTTTTGGGGTTATAACAGGCGGAGGTCCGGGTATTATGGAAGCTGGTAACAAAGGGGCACGGGAGGCCGGCGGTAAGTCGGTCGGACTATGCATCGACCTGCCATTTGAGGAAAAAGCAAACCCTTACGTGGATCCGAAGTATCTGATTTCGTTTAAGTATTTCTTCGCACGGAAGGTTATGTTTGTGAAATACGCCCAAAGCTTTGTCGTTTTTCCCGGCGGATTTGGAACACTTGACGAATTATTTGAAGCTTTAACACTGATTCAAACCCAAAAAATCTCTCGATTTCCAGTAATTTTAGTCGGAACTGAATTCTGGGGTGGGATGATAGATTGGCTAAAAGATCAGCTTGTTCGCAATGGGACTATTAGTCCGGATGACCTGGATTTGTTCACCCTAACCGACGATGTTGATCAAGTTGTTGATATTATTGAAAAATTTTACAGCACGAAGCATATTGAACCGAATTTTTAACTTGATTGTAGTAGATTTCCTACTATCTTTACACCGCTGTAAGTAAAGAAGGCATGATATTGAGTCATCATCATTACCCATCTAGCATACTTATGTAGGGTGTTGCATGGCAATAGACTCAATACCATACCGTTTTTAATACTGTAGCTAAACTTTATGAATACCAATTTTCGAATTATGAAACGATATACAAAACACAGTCTCTTAGCAGGTTTGTTTGTTGCATTAACAGCTTTCTCAAATGTTGCTGCTCAAACTTATGAAGACGTCATTGTGGCTTTTAACGAAGCCTCAGAACTTGCTCAACAGGGTAACTTATCAGAAGCCATTGCAAACTACGAGCGAGTAATCACTCTCAGTGAGCAAGTTGGTTCTGAAGCCGACGAAATTAAAACCCGTGCTCAGAATCAAATCCCACAACTTTATTTCATCAAAGCTCGGGACTTGTTTAACGCAGGAAGCCTCCTCGAAGCAGCTGACGCTTTCGAAACAGCTGCTGAAGAAGCGAATCGTTTCGGAAATCAGCAAATCGCACAGCGATCTATGCAGACAATTCCGCTGATTTATTTACGTCAGGGTAACCAATACCTTCGTAACGAAGACCACGATAATGCATTGGCAATGTACGACAAGGCGTTGACTTACAACCAAAACTATGCCTCAGCATACTACCAAAAAGGTTTGGTCTACCGCCAGAAAGAGGAGCTTGATGAAGCTTTAAGCTACTTCGACCTCGCTATTCAGATTGGGTCACAGTCTGGTGAGACCGATATAGTAGGCCGTTCAACTAATGCTGCCCGTAACTTCTTGTTAGTTCGTGGTGTGGATGCGATGGAAAATAACCGTACACGTCCCGCAACTCAGTTATTGCGTCAGGCTTTAGAATACGATGATCAAAGTCCTGAAGTTCACTACCGTCTAGCAGAAGTGTATAACAAGCAAGCAATGTGGTCAAATGCTATCGAGCATGCCAATCGTTCGCTTCAGCTTGAGCAAGGTGGACGAACAGACAGAGCCAAAATCTATTTTGAACTCGGTTATGCATACAAGAACCAAGGCAACGAATCAGCTGCCTGTGATGCATTCTCTAACGCTGCATTTGGTAGCTTCCGTGCAGCAGCAGAACACTCCATGGAGCACGAACTGAAATGTCCAGGTTTTAACCGACGTTAATTTCAGATTTGTCAATATCAGTATTGGGGCCTTGCGGTTAATCTAATCGCAAGGCCTTTTTTATTTAAATTGATTCATACTCCTTGTATCTTGACTAATATTAATATCCCTCAATTAAACCAAACGATTTTTACGTAATGAGCAATTTAGAACAGCGTTGTGTCGATACTATTCGTACCCTGTCAATTGATGGCGTGCAGAAAGCAAATTCAGGTCACCCGGGTATGCCAATGGGTATGGCCGATGCCGCTTTCGTACTATGGACGGAGTTCCTCAATCATAATCCATCAAACCCAAACTGGCTAAACAGAGACCGTTTCATTCTCTCTGCAGGACACGGATCTATGTTGCTCTATAGTCTGCTCCACCTCACCGGTTACGACCTCTCTTTAGACGAAATCAAGAGTTTCCGCCAATGGGGAAGCAAAACTCCGGGCCATCCGGAATTTGGGTTAACACCTGGCGTTGAAACCACCACCGGACCGCTTGGTCAGGGTTTCTCAACCGTCGTCGGAATGGCAATTGCCGCTCTCAAACTAGCCGGTACCATCAATACCGACGAAAATCCGCTATTCGATCATACCATCTACGGTATTGTGAGTGATGGTGATTTGATGGAAGGTGTTTCGCATGAGGCTGCCTCTATCGCAGGACATCAAAAACTAGGCAATCTCATTTACCTGTATGATGATAATAATATTACCATCGACGGTTCCACAGAACTTGCTTTCACAGAAGATGTGCCGGCACGATTTCGAGCATATGGTTGGCACACGATTGTGGTTGATGGTCACGACAGACAAGCCGTTCGAATTGCGATAAAAGAAGCGCAGGCCGTATCAGACAAACCAACACTGATTTCTTGCAAGACAACCATCGGATTCGGAAGTCCGAATAAGCAAGGAACTTCGGGAGTTCATGGTGCACCACTTGGTCCAGACGAAGTAAGCCTCACAAAAAAAGCTTATAATCTGCCTGATGAAGCATTTCATATTGATGAAGAAGTTCTTGAGTTTTTCCGTAGTGCAAAAGACAAAGGTCTGGAACTTGAATCTGGTTGGAATCACAAACTAGAGCAACTCAAAGAAGCTAATCCGGACAGATACGAAACACTGATGGCGGTAACTGCTGGTAAAGTTTCAGTTGATATTGATGCACTTTTACCTCATTTCCCGGAAAATGCAAAGGGACTGGCTACACGTAAATCATCCAGTATGGTTTTGGATGCTGTAGCTCCGCACATTCCCGGAATTATGGGCGGATCGGCGGATTTAGGTGCAAGTAACCTGACCGAATTCAAAGAAAGCTCTGTATTTGATCCAACAAATCGAAGCGGTGATTATTTCAATTATGGTGTGCGAGAGCATGCAATGGGCGCCATCATGAATGGTATGTCGCTACATGGTAGGGTGCGTCCGTAGGGCGGAACATTTTTGGTATTCTTCGATTATTGCAAACCGGCAATCCGTTTGGCTGCCTTGATGCATCAGCCGGTTATTTATGTGTTCACACACGATAGTATGGGACTTGGTGAAGATGGTCCGACACACCAGCCAATTGAGCAAATTGCTTCGCTAAGGGTTATTCCGAATGTTGTTGTCTTAAGACCGGCTGATGGTAATGAAACCGCGGCTGCCTGGAAAACCGCTTTGGAGCGTAATGACGGACCTACGATTTTGGTGCTTACTCGCCAAAATCTTCCTGAAATCGCCAGAACGGATAAGAATCCGG
>JAIUMT010000287.1 GCA_022565415.1 Balneolales bacterium
ATTTCAGATACAGATTACGACGCAGAACGCAAAAAATTTTCGTAACAGTATATTTTTAAAACAATTGCACTTTTCATAAATATTTCTAGAAAAGCGCTTTCAGTGTTAACTTAAGAAAGGTATGGTGCAACATTGTCCTTATATTTTTATGCAAATAAACAGAAAAGCTGATATTTTGTTAGTATTGGTGGTCTCAAAGCCAGATAAAATAAAAAACAAATACCTTTTAGTGTTTGACTCAGCCATTAAAAAGCCTTATTAATGATGTAGACACGAAACCGATATAAATCACGACACTTTTGGAATCGCAACACAGCTACCTACCAACCACGAAAATGACTGAGGTTAACGTACCTCGAGTTATTGCTGTTAATGCCCCTTTGTACTCAAACCGTGAACAACTATCTATTTTCGTTCTACTAGGAATTCTATCTCTACTTATTAGCCTAATTATTAGCTAATAACCCCGAGGTCATTCCTGACAGCCTATCTTAAAATTTGTGTAGTGTTAGCGGGATGGCCTCCTGAATGCCAAAGTCATAACCCGTGAATAAAATCAAACAACATAATAAGAAAATCTCCTGTTGCAGTCGGAACCGACTGAAACGGATTCATTGTGATAGTTTGCCCTTTATTCCCAAACAAACAACATAGTCCAGCAAGAATATGTCAACGCAAAAGATATCCACATCAGCTGCAGATTTAGCAGATAATCAAATAAATGGACACGCCGAAGAACGTTACGTAGAACTAACAGGTGGCGAAATTCTAATTCAAAGTCTACTAGATCAAAAAGTAGAGGCCGTTTTTGGATATCCGGGTGGCGTTGTACTGGGCGTTTACGATGTCCTTTTCAAAAACCCCGAACTGCGTCATATTCTTGTGCGCCACGAACAAGGCGGAACTCACGCAGCCGACGGTTATGCCAGAGCCACTGGAAAAACAGGCGTTGTTTTGGCTACGTCTGGTCCGGGAGCTACAAATACCGTTACCGGAATTGCAACGGCATTCATGGATTCAATTCCAATGGTTATCTTCACCGGACAAGTGCCTTCCTCCATGATTGGTAACGATGCTTTTCAGGAAGCTGATATCATCGGAATTACCCGCCCTATCACAAAGCACAGCTACCTTGTTAAAAATGCAAGTGAATTGGGCGATGTTATCAAAGAAGCATTTCATATCGCTGCCACAGGTCGACCAGGACCAGTAGTTGTTGATCTTCCAAAAGACATGCTTTTCAGTAAAGGGCGCTATTATCCAGAACGCAAACCTCGATTTCGTGGCAGTTACCGAATTAAGCAAGACGCTAAAGCTGCCATCAAAGAAGCTGCAGAATTGTTGATGTCAGCTAAGAAGCCGCTTATTTACGCAGGTGGTGGTGTTGTAATGGGCGACGCATGGGAAGAATTACGAGAACTTGCATTTAAGACCAATATACCAGTTACCACTACATTAATGGGGTTAGGTGCATTTCCGGAATCCCACCCAAATTCACTCGGAATGCTTGGTATGCACGGGACATGGGCCGCAAACATGGCTATACAGGAATGTGATGTCCTTATCGCTATAGGTGCGCGATTCGACGATAGAGTAACAGGACGCGTTCCAGATTTTGCCACAAAATCACGCAAAATCCACATCGATATCGATCCGGCCTGTATCAACAAGAACGTGAATGTTGAAATACCTATTATTGGTCATGTAAAGGAAATCATTCCGGAAATTACGAAACAAGTCGACAAAGTTGACACCACCGACTGGATGGTTGAAATCAACCACTGGAGAGAAACTCACCCGCTTCGATATAAGCAGAAACCAGGCGAAATCGCACCCCAATACATGATTCAGAAAATTTCTGAAGTAACCAACGGTGATGCTATTGTTGTTACGGATGTAGGTCAACATCAAATGTGGGCAGCTCAATACTACACCTACAACCACACCCGATCGTGGATATCTTCTGGTGGTCTTGGAACTATGGGATTCGGATTTCCGGCTGCTATGGGTGCCGCGGTTGGTGTGCCAGACAGAACCGTTGTTGCGATTGTAGGCGATGGCGGATTTCAAATGACATCCATGGAGTTAGCTACTGCCGTTGATCAAAAACTACCTATAAAAATCGCTATTATGAATAACGGTTACTTGGGTATGGTTCGACAGTGGCAAGAACTTTTCTACGGAAAACGATACTCAAGCTCAGTCTTGGAAGCCAGTAATCCGGATTTTGTTAAAATGGCAGAGTGTTACGGGGCAGTGGGTCTGCGAGCAACTACTATCGAAGAACTAGATATAGTGCTTAAGCAAGCCATGGAAATCACAGACAAGCCCGTTGTGATGGATATCTGTGTTACTAAAGAAGAGAATGTCTACCCAATGGTTCCACCGGGCGCAGCGGTACATGAAATGGTAGACACCGAAGACTAAACTTGCCTTTTGTGTTAGGGCAAATTAATAACAGGGTAAAACTAAGACAATCAACAAAGATGTCAACAGAAGAAAAGATCATTCCTACAGAAACAGAGCACCTCATTACTATGAAGGTCGCAAATAATTTCAACGCGCTTTCACGCATTGCAGGACTCTTCAGCGGCCGTGGTTTCAACATAGACACCCTAAATATTGGAGACTCTGAAGAGCCCGATATGGCAAGGGGAACTATTACGACCACGGGCGACACCAGAATAGTAGAACAAATAACACGTCAGCTTGACAAACTAGTTGATGTGGAAGAAGTTACGGACCTTACTTATGTGCCGCATGTTTCCCGGGAACTAGCGCTTATCAAAGTGAATGCACCCGCTGAAACCAGGTCCGAAATCATGCAGGTCGCAAATATTTTCCGTGCGAAAATTATTGATATCAGTCCGATAACGCTAACTATCGAAATCACAGGAAACCGCCATAAAGTTGACGCCGCTATCGGTATGTTCAGACCATTCGGACTCAAAGAAGTAGCACGAACAGGAATGATTGCAATTCCCCGCGAATATCAAGGCGAGGTTTAAATCCTATCAAATTTTATCAACCAACTAAATCACTCTAATTTAATCTTCAAAAAATGAAATTGTACTACGATGCAGATGCCGATCTATCGGTACTAAAAGGTAAAAAAGTCGCCATACTTGGTTACGCAAGTCAAGGCCACGCACACGCGCTTAACCTGAAGGAAAGCGGAATCGAGGTTGTTGTTGGACTCAAGAAGACCAGTAAAAGCTGGAAGAAGGCTGAATCCGACGGATTGAAAGTTCTGGAAACTGCTGAGGCAGCAAAGGTTGCCGATATTGTAATGATTTTAATTCCGGATCAAAATCAGGCTGCAGTTTACGAAAGCGACATCAAACCAAACTTGAAATCGGGCAATTCACTTGTTTTCGCCCACGGATTTAATGTGCATTTCAATCAGATCGTCCCTCCTGCTGATGTAGATGTCTTTTTGGTAGCTCCGAAAGGCCCGGGTCATTTGGTACGACGGGTTTATCAGGACGGAAAAGGTGTTCCATGCTTGTTTGCTGTGCATCAAGATGCCTCAGGAAAAGCCCGTGAAGCTGCCCTTGCTTATGCTA
The DNA here is from genome assembly GCA_022565415.1 of Balneolales bacterium. Classification (GTDB taxonomy): domain Bacteria; phylum Bacteroidota; class Rhodothermia; order Balneolales; family HLUCCA01; genus HLUCCA01. Next base: position 3,567 of record JAIUMT010000287.1, read on the forward strand.
AAGCAGTTGGTGGAACCCGCGCTGGCGTAATCGAAACCACATTCGAAGAAGAAACCGAAACCGATCTTTTCGGAGAGCAGGCCGTTCTTTGTGGCGGTGTTACCGAACTGATTAAGTACGGATTCGAAACGCTGGTTGAAGGCGGATATAAGCCAGAAGTTGCATACTTCGAATGTTTACACGAGCTCAAACTTATTGTCGACCTTTTCTACGAAGGTGGAATTGCTGGAATGTACTACTCTGTAAGTGAAACTGCAGAATACGGTGGGATGACGGTCGGACCGAAAGTTGTAGATGCAAGCACCAAAGATCGTATGAAAGAAGCGCTCAAGTATATTCAGTCGGGTAACTTTGCCAAAGAATTCATCCTTGAGAATCAGGCGAATCAACCTGTGCTAAGTGCGTTACGTCGCGAGCACGACAGACATCAAATTGAAGTAGTTGGTAAGCAACTGCGTCCAATGATGAGCTGGATTAAAAAATAACAAAAAGGTATCATGTCTGAAGAAAAGGTGTTTTATTTCGATACCACGCTGCGAGATGGAACTCAGGGTGAAAATGTTAGTTTCTCGGCCGACGACAAGGTTCGTATTGCCAGAAAACTAGACGCTCTGGGAATTCATTATATCGAAGGTGGTTGGCCGGGTTCGAATCCGAAAGACATGGAGTTTTTCAAAAGAATTCGCAAGGAATCGTTTAAACAAGCGAAAATTGTGGCTTTTGGAAGCACTATGCGAATTGGAAACACGCCCGAAAATGATCCTAATATTCAAGCGTTGATTGAGGCCGAAACCAGTGCCGTATCAATTTTCGGTAAGACGTGGAAGTTACACGTTCATGAAGCGCTTGGGATTTCTTCAGATGAAAACATTGAGTTGATTAAACAGTCGGTTGCCTATTTAAA
>JAIUMT010000288.1 GCA_022565415.1 Balneolales bacterium
AAGATATCTCCCGCTACAAATGTGTAGTCACCACTGGATACATCAAAATTCCCAAACATCTGAAACTCTTCGTCTTCCAGTGTGACACGAATACGGCCACTTCCTCTTGCATTTAGCACTTCACCCGTAAGCGGATCAAAAACCAGCTGTACTGTAGTCCCAGGTGGAGCATTAAACTGTAAATCTAACCTGAAATACTCTGCGAAGGTTAAATCACGAAGTAATTCTCTTGTCAGTAATTCGGCTTCTTCTGTTTTGGGTTGAAAAAGCTCATCGAAACTGCTTACAAATTCAATAAACCGTGCCTGCTCTTCTACCGTGGTTTCAGCTAAAAGCGGAATGGCCAATCGGGAATTGGATGTGGTCGTGATTGGGGTTAATGTTCGCAAAAATGGCGATAAGTTAGATCCGGTTAGGCTTACTCTACCTGTGCCGGCAACTGAGCCATAGAATGGTACATCCACATCAAAGGAGTTGTTCAGAAACTGCAGGCGATTCATGTCCATTACCAGATTGAATGGGCGTTCATCCTGAAAATCGTTGAATCCAATATTTCCGTTAATTCTTCCCGTACCCTGACCAGAATCATTAACCGTAACATCCCGAAGTGTTACTCCATCATTTCTATCTATTTCTACCTGTCCCGATAACCAATAGTTTGTAAGAATGAATTGGGGAACAGCAAATAGTTCTTTAACATCAATCTTTGCATTAAAATAGAAATCTTCCGCAGTTCCGGTGAAAACTCCAGTTCCGGCAGCAATGCCTTCGGTTTGCTCAAAAATACCCGGTAAGATGGGGACCAAAATCCAGGCGTCTACTTCTCGCATATCGACATCAAAATGATATAAAGTGTCGGATGGAGTAACGTTTTCATCTGGAGCTCTGAACCACCCTGTTATCGAGATATTATTCCCTCTGCCCTCGTTTGCACTTAGATATGATGCATACTTTTCTGGATCAGTGTACACGTTGATGTTCGTGTTAAATCGATCTGTGGCGGAATCAAACACGCTGTTAAATGTAAGGTCTCCGATAAGACGACCATCAATTAAGAGCCCATCAAGGAAAATATCACCAGAAACAGTCGGATCATTAAGCAACGAACGTGACGCAAATTCACCATCTAAGATGCCATCAAATGTAGAACGACCGTCTATTAATGCCGAAATACGTCCAATATCAACATTGTTAAATCGATATAGCATTGAATCAGACATTTCTGAACTGTATGTGCCGCGTATGTCGATTTGCTGATTTTCGCTAACAAACATTAATCCATCAATATGAAATTTATTATCTGATGTATAACGCGCCTGAGATGATTCCTGAAGTAGCCAATTGAACCGTTCGTTGCCAACTTCAAAATCAGATATTGAAATATTTACTGAAGAATCGGCAAGTGTTGCCAGTAAACCCAACCTTAACCCGTAATCATCTGTGCCAATTTGTGTTATTGTAGTGCTGAGGGTTGTATTTTCGTTGAGCATCGAAACACCAATGTGCATGTCTGTTATGTCTAATATCCCACGGTCGAACTTATCGGTATGAAACTCAATATCGATTACTGAAAAATCGCTCAGTTTACGTCCTGCTTGTAAGTTTGATGTAAATTGCAGGTTGAACATATCCATTGAGGTATCTTGAAACCTCAGTTGGGATCCAGATATTCCCCCGTTTAACAACATCCGTTGTTTGTCGACTTGCAGACGAATATCTGCCGACAAGTCTGTGTCGAGGTCCGTCATTTCAGGAAAGTACAGTTGAAGCAGTGTGAGATCTTTGATATCAAGGTCGAAAACCAGTTCAACTCTGCTGTTTACATATTCATCCAGCTCCACAGCGGTCAAACTGCTCTCTGTAAACGTAATTTCATCTTCTAGTCTGTCTTCAACATAGTCCGACCAGTACTCGGCAAGATTTAGTAATTTCTGCGGATATAAATCCCCGCTCAAATCAAAATCGAACATGGTACTGGTAAATCGAAGCTGTCTTTGTCCATTGCCTGCTTCTATCAAGTCAGCATACAGTTGATGGGGTGGTGCAATCTCACCATTTATTGTTCCCTCCAGCATGTCGATGTTAAAACGTCCCGTTAACTCATCGATGGTATTTCCGGCTATATCCAATGCAAACAACACATTTAAGCTAGTTTCTGCAATGTCTGAATCGGGGAATAAATCTTTAAGGTTCAGGTTAATCGACTCTCCTGATATACCAAAACCAGTTCTTCTGGTATCATAACGGGAACTTGCTACGATTTCAGAGCCATTATATTCCCATAAAATATGCGCGGCGAAAACTCCGTTTTCAAATGTACTTTCAACATTCATTTCATCAATTGTAAAATCAAGTACACTTGAGTTATAAATGTTAAGTTCTGCTTTTAAGGTGGCCCCCGTGGCTTGAAGTCCTTTCCCCTCCGCTAGAATCTGTCCGTTTAAATCAGACTCAGGAAGACTAAGTGAGACAAACTGACTTAAATCTAATTGTTGAAATCCTAATTTCAAGTAATAATCCAAATCACTCATCCACTGAATATCGCCATTGATTGTGGCCGTTCCACTCGACGTTTGAATCCTCAAATCGACATCTGTACGATCCAATGAACCAAATATTCGTCCTCTCATCGATAAAAGATTCAAATCCTGAAACTGAAAACTTCGCGATTCAGGAATAAGCTCGTGAATATCTTGCGGCGCAATATTAAATTGTCTCAGATTGCCGTCATATGTTAAATCATGTGGATTTTTCAAATTGACCAAATCACCCACGAATGTGATTCCACTATCACCGTATCGAACCGAGGTCTGCTCTATATTAAGCTCGTCCAGATCACCTGAAGCTCTGAGGGTTACAGATAAGGGATGCGTCAAGTCCGGAATAGAAAAGTTCAAAAAGGCGAAATCTGATGTGTAAATGAGTGAAGTATCCATCTGGATACTGTAATCTGCTTCTAAGAGCTGACTTCTTACATCTCCTGCCAGAATATTTATATTACTTATCTCGCCAGTTATTGCGACATTGCTGGATGCATGCTGAAATCGAAACGCATTCAACTCCAGGTACCTGTTGTCGTTGAATATTTGTCCGCTTAGCTGAAAGTTATCTTCTCCCCAAGCTGGAACTGATGCGTTCAAAAACTGAATATCAAGGTAACGTTGGCGTTCGTTTAACTCAGCAAATGCTGAAAGCTGAATATCTTCGACAAGTAGCGCTGGGTCTCTCGACTCGACCGAAACCCCGGGCTGACGCATTTCAATTACAACAGAACCATCGCGAATTGCCAGGAATGGCACAAAGATTTCAATTTCCGAGATTCTGGTTGGTTCTCGCATACCAACTTCTACCTGACGCTGATAAGCACGTTCGAGTTTATAGAACTCCCCTTCGCTATCGAGCACAAGTTGCACTGATGGAGATTCAATTGTTAGAGACTTTGCACTGATGCTATTTCGTAAAAAATCCAGTGGATTAACACGAATATCAACCGATTTTATTGAAATTAACGTATCAAGTCTAACTTCATCAACAGGACGTTCGTCGTCTGGGTGCTGAGTTTCAACCAAGAGGATATCATCCACTCGCATATTAAATGGAATCAACCCAGATAATTCACCGATGCTCAGCTCACTATTAAATGTTTCGTTAAACACTCCCTCAATTGATCGGGCTACATACGATTGTGCTGATGGAAGCTGAATTATGCCAAAAATAATGAGCGAGACAAGCGCAACAATCCCGAACACGATCAGCAATGATCGCAAAAGGTATTTCCAGAATGTATAAATCCAGTTTAGAACCAAGTTTTTATTTCGTGTTATTCAATGAATCCAGCGCAAATTTCCATGCCAAATGAAGCTTTTCGTCATCCGAGACCTCAAGCAAATAAGGTTTCGACCAGTCTTCTAGCAAGACCAGTTTAAGTCGGGAACGTTCGATTTTTTTATCACTATACATGGCCGTTATAAGGGCCGGGATAGCGTTCTGTAAGCCGTCAGTCTGTAAATTAAACGTGTGACGGTGCGATAATAGTCTGTCAATATCGATCGGAGCGCCTAAACTTGCAGAGTACCATGTTGCGGCCAAAAGTCCGACATAAACAGCCTCTCCATGCGCAAAACGACGATATCGAGTATGAGCTTCCAATGCGTGGGCAAATGTATGACCATAATTCAAAAATGCCCGCTCGCCCGTTTCCAGTTCGTCGTTCATAACCACATCTGCTTTTATACCCGCACACGTTGCCACAATTTCCATCATACGTTCATCACTCACTCCAGGTGAACATTCGCCGATTTGGTCGAATAATTTCGGATCGCGAATACAAGCATACTTTATGATTTCGCCCAATCCGCAGTTCCATTCTTTCTGCGGAAGTGTATTCAAAAAACGAACATCAGCCAAAACGGCATCAGGCTGATAAAAAGCGCCAATCAGATTCTTGCCGGATGGGTGATTTATTCCGG
>JAIUMT010000289.1 GCA_022565415.1 Balneolales bacterium
ATGGAAGTTAGGTTTGAGGAGATCCCGCATCTACGCTTCGCTCGTGCGGGATGACTTAGTGGGCTACGCTTGTTCGGGATGACGTCAGGGTTAGTGCGATAACTACAGTCCTGTGCAATGCAATGACAATGGAAGCATCTACTTATTCTTCAACACTTCTTCAACCGCCTGCATCGGAGTTGTTTTGCCCGCCCGAAGCTCTGTTATGGCTTTCATATAGTCGGCCTGCACATCGCCAATATTCCAGAAAGCGTGCAGTACTTGCTGTTCGATAAGACTTTTTACCCAGCTAAGCGTTTGTTTTCGTCGTTTAGATTCGAGTCGCTTACTCGCCTTCAGCTTCTCCAAAATACCCGAAACATGATCCCAAACTTCCTCCACTCCCTCATTATTCAGTGCGCTGCACATCAGTACATCAACCGAAATATCGTCGTGAAGTGGCTGCAAGTAATGCAATCCCTGCATAATTTCGTTCTTGGCTAGTTCAGCGCGAGCACGATTATCCCCGTCGGACTTATTCACCACCAAAACATCGGCCAATTCCAGAATTCCGCGCTTAATTCCCTGCAACGCATCGCCGGCACCGGGCAACATCAGCAATAAGAACAAGTCGGTCATGGAGGCCACCTCATACTCACTCTGACCCACCCCTACCGTTTCGATCAGAATCACGTCATATCCGGCGGCTTCGCATAAAAGTATCGACTCCCGCGTGCGCTGAGTTACACCTCCGAGGCTTCCAGCCGTTGGCGACGGACGTATAAATGCGTCGCTGTGTGACGATAGTTTGTCCATTCGGGTTTTGTCGCCGAGAATACTCCCGCCAGAGAACGGCGAACTTGGATCCACGGCAAGCACCGCGACTTTGAGTCCGCGGGCTATCAAGAGCATACCGAGCGATTCGATGAACGTGCTTTTACCAACGCCGGGGACTCCGCTAATGCCAATGCGATACGATCCACCGGTGTGTGGCATCACTTCAGATAGCAATTTCTGAGCGGGATCTCTGTCGACCTCCCGGGTACTTTCGATAAGCGTTATGGCTTTGCTTAATGTTCGGCGATTGCCAGAGCGGAGTTCTTCAAGAGAAAGGAAAGTAGACATGATTTGCAAAAAAAATGATGTATTTCGAGGGGTAAATTACCTCCTTAAAATACATCAAGATTTACAGTTGTTCTGAGAAAATTAAAACGGATCTACTCAGGGAAGCTCTGGTCGACGCATTCTGAACGGACGCTCAGAAATGGCATGCAAAAATGCTTCCAACGCTTCTTTTTCGGCGTCGGTGAGTTCAAGCGGGATTAAAATATCACTGGTTACCGGAAAGTGCGGATCGTCTTCGAGCCCGGGTCGCGGTCGAGGCCGAGCCATGCCCGCATCATACATGCTAATCATGCCTTCGAGCGAGTTTATTAGCCCATTATGGGTATACGGACCTGTAAATGCAACATCCCGCAACGGAGGTGTTCTGAATTTACCCATATCAGCCGGATCGCCAGTTACGTTGTAAAGTCCCAAATCTTCTCGCTCGCGACCGTAAAAATGCAAGCCAAGATTGTGAAATTCAAGATCTGTAAAGAACTCTCCGTGGTGGCAATTCATGCATCGGGCTTTCGTGCGAAACAGGTGCATTCCATGAAGCGCCCGATCCGACAATGCATTCTCGTTGCCACGCATGAATCGGTCAAAATCACTCGCACGGCTTACCAGGGTTCGCTGAAATTGAGACAGGGCACCTGCGATTCGTTCTAATGTTACAGTTTCATCATCAAATGCCTCCGCAAATAACTCGGGATATCCCGATATGTCCTGCAGTTTTTGAGGTAAGGTTTCCAGGTCCATGTTCATCTCGATCGGATCCTGGATTGGAAGTAGCGAAAATTCTTCGAGATCTGCTGCCCGGCCATCCCAGAAAAGAGTCTCTATAGCCCAAACATTGAGGGTGGTTGGCGTGTTTCGACGCCAACTTCTGTGATCGTGCCCGAGTGCACCCATACGGCCGTCTTGCCATGAACGTTCCGGGTCGTGGCAGGATGAACAACTAATTTGATTCGATACAGATAATCGAGGATCAAAAAACAGAACCTGACCAAGTGAAGTCAATGCTTGTAAACTATCCACATTCCGAAACGGAGAACCCGGATTATCGCCCAGTTCTTTCCAATTAATTCCCTCATCAACATGAGGCGATGGCCAACCAGAAGGATCTCCGCTGTAAATTACACGCAATTCGTCGAAGCTGTAATCTTCCGGCCCCTCCGATACCGTCATGTAAGCGAAAAAACTAAAACTTATGAGCAATACGCTTGAGATCAGCGATAATCTATTCATCAGTGAAAAAATTGTAGAGTTACGGATAAACTATTACGGGAAGACCCCGGAGAGAATTCAGAGTCGGGATGCAGAAATCCCTCAGACACGATTCGTTGCATGCGGTAATTAACCAATAATGCTACAGATAAGTTGTTAAAGTAATGTTGAACTTGCAAACCCGATTGAAACCCGATGTAATCTGAAGATTGTATATAGTAATCAGGGTATAAAACATAGCGGCTGAACATGTTCTCACGACCCGACAAAATGCGAAGATCATCAGATAGAGACCCACTGTAGTCGATGCCGGGAATTAGCGTATAGCGTTGTTTACCGAACATTTTCGAAAACTGAGCACCTAATCCGGCCGAAAATCGAGTGTGTTCGAAAGCGTGTGATGCGTTTCTGTCGTCGATGGCTACATCAGAAAAACCACCGTCTAAAAATAACGATAGGTGTTCGCGGTTACTGTGATAAAATATTCTGAGGTTCTGGGTAAAACTGGAATTGAAGTAGTTCGCGCCACCAAATTTTACATTATAATCGTATGCGTCGCTTATACTTGTGTTTGAAATCAGTTGCAACGTGTAAGCGGAGCGGGGCAACGAAACGAATACATCGGCCTCGAACGTGTCGGTATCGTAGGTGCCCATGGTTTCATTAATGGCGCCACCACCCGACGAACCTCTTCGAATGAAATCAGCGGTTCGATTTCTGTAGACTAAGTCGGAACTAAATACAATCTGGGAATTGCTGTAAGCATAGGTCAATCCAGCTTCGTACGTGGATGATGGATGCTCAAATTGGCTGCGACGTAGTAATTCGTAACTGCCTAGCCCGGTAATGGTAATTAAATTATACTCCGTTCGACCAAAACTGTCGTTCGAAATATTATAATTCCGTACGATGCCATTTTCTTTGGCGTCGCCTTGTCCGCCATAAAATGCGATAACATGATTCCCGAGCCGAACTCCTAGTTGCGCCTTGAGATAAAGGTTATGGTAGTTAATCAACGGACGCGGATCATTAAATCGCGCAAGTTTCTCAACCTCATAGTCGATTCCGAATGCAAGTAGCAAACGATCGTTAAAAAATGTGGTGCCACCGTTCATATTCACAGAGTACCGGTCGTTATCCCAGTCTCCAGGACGAATATTGGCATAGTAATACGGTTGATGGATGACATTTCTGCCAAGTTTCCATCCGATTTGATTTTCTTGCTCTTGAATAAACCCAAACTGACCTTCCAGGCGAAGTCGCTTGAAACTGGTCATTCCGTAGGCTGTGAGCTTTGTATGAAGAGCCGATTCCGGGTTTTGAAGTGTTCGCATTTCGCCATTACTAGCGTCGACTCCGATTTGACTTTTGCCAAACTCAAGATCTGAGAGCAAAACACGCACAGGTAAACGGCTAATAGCCTGGTGCTGTACAACATCAGCTGTACGCATCAGGCCGTTAAATCCGTCGAGGTCCTGAGCGGTGATGTCGGAAGAAGCCGACACCCCACCTAGGAAACTCAATACCGCGGCAATCCGGAGATATTTCCAGGACTGAATGTTCATTAATTGCGGTTCATACTAGGAGCCCATCGCGACTCGAGATTGTCGAGATGACTAGTGTCAATGTTACGGTTTGAACGAATGGTGTACCGGGCACGGTTAGGCGCCTGCGGAGCATCTGCTCGCGGATTAGCACGCTCTAGGAAGGTGAAATCCTCGGTAGAGTTGTTGGTATCTTTCAATACAACACGTCCGTTGAAGTTTTGTGCTTCCAGTCGAATCACTGAGTTAGAAGAAAAACCACCACCAGGTACGTAAGTGTATCCCGCATCAAGAGAATTCTGAAGCTTAGGAGGAACCTGGCCAGAAGGAGACGGCTGTGTTTCGACAGCATCAATTACCCATTCGATAGGGATCTGCGGATGGAAGTTCGTGTTATCACGAATTGTACGCGTAATTGGCGAAGGGTATGCTGGAAACTCAGAAGCATCAATATCTGCACGGAAAATAACAAAAGCGTCACGACCAGGGTTGTCCAAAATCAAGTCACGACCAAAAATGAAAATGTTTCTCAGATTTGGAACATTTGGATTGTCGATATCAGATGCAAACGTTGTTTCAAACTCATCGCCCAGATACACTTCGAAAT
>JAIUMT010000290.1 GCA_022565415.1 Balneolales bacterium
AGTCAAATATCGAGCTGAAGGACGAAAAAGATGTTGAAGGGGATTTTGTAAACGCTGAAGTCGAACAAGGTACACTACGAATCACATTTACCAACGAAAGTCAGATTCCGCTCGTAATCGATGAACTTATATTCTATAATGCTGTAGCATTTCGGGCTAAAAACACGGGTCGATTTTTTGATACCGGATCTGAGGTGGGCAGAATAAACAACGTTACAATTCCACCGAAATCGATGGCAACTGAAGAACTCGATATCGCAGGACGTGGTATCTCAAACAGAATGCTGTATGATGGACTGGCCTCATCACCAGGAACTAGCGACGCGGTTGAAGTGAATGCTGCCGATTTGATTATTACGAGTATCACCGGCGAAGTAACCCTCAGTTCAGCAACAGCCATTCTGGATGCGCAGGATTTCGTCTCGTCGGGCACTATTGAAATCAATGATGATGAATTCATACTTAGCAGACCCGAGCATTATATTGAAATCGAAAATGGCATTCTAAATTTTGCCAGTATCATCAATAACATAGATCTGGACATCGACACACTCGTAATCTCTTTCCCCGATATTAGAGTACCTGGAGCTTCTTATGGTATTGAAGATTCTCTTGTTATTCGTTTCGTCGGAAGTGATCGAATTAAACGAAGAGCCTCAAATACGGTTGCTTCAAAGCAATTTTCTTTAGCAGGACATCGTATTTATGCTATTGATAACAAGATTGAATACAATGTGTATGCCATTACGGAAAGTACTCGTGGTACAACTGATGAAGAGCGGGTTGTTCAAAGCACAGATATTCTAGAGGCTAACGTTGAAATCGAGAACCTGACGATTTCCCGTGCATTTGGTAACGCTGTGGTCAAAACAATACGGCTAAACGATGAACCTGACACAGGCGACACATCATTGGATTTATTTAACGATAATGTTGCTCAAATAACCAATATTGAAGACTTTGAAGAACTATCGAGAAGAATCTCAAATATCCAGTTCTTTAATCCAAGTTTGAACTTGACATACTCGAGTAATATTGGGGTTGATGCCGACATTTATGCAGCGATACTTGGTGTAAATGAGTCCGGTGACCATGTGATGCTTACTGGTCGGAACAACTCAGACTTTCAGGTTAGTTCTTCCGACACAGTGGGTGGATTTTTCAATAATGGCACCCTTGTTCCACCTAGTGATTTGGTGAAATTTCGGATAACTGCCCAGGATGATATCAATTCTAATGTTCAGCAACGTACTGTCTCGTTTAGCTCCGAAAACTCCAACGTTGACGACTTCCTAAGTAATCTGCCCACATCCATCCGATTTGTAGGCAAAGCTCTGATAAATCCACAAAGTGAAGATGGTTTCTTAATCAATCCAATTGATTTTAGCACAACCATGGGTATTGATGTACCACTGAATTTCGCAACCGGCGATAATCCGGGTGTTACACGCGATACGCTAGATGTAGATTTGTCTGATTTACCAAAAGATGGGGATGATATTCAATTTACTTCGGCTAGAATGCTGCTCAACTACACCAATAATTTGCCACTTGAGCTAGAGGTCGAAATGCAGTTTCTCGACGAAAACTATCAGTTGGTAACGCAGGCTCCATTTCCGGGAAGAGCAAATGATGGACCTTATGTAATCGGACCAGCAGAGGTCAGCTCCGAAACCGCATTTGCGACACAGTCGAACACCGGTGTGCTAATCTTCAATTTAGACGAAGATCAGCTCAGACAATTAAACAAAACCAAATACCTCGCACTGGAAATTAAATTTTCGTCAACTCGTGGGGAAGAGGTGAAAATCAGGGCAACAGATACATTTAAGATTGGTCTGAATGCCGAATTTTCGAATAACATACGGGTTAATTAAAGAGGTACACCATGAATTCTACAAAAAACATATTTCAAGGATTATTTTTAGCTGGATTACTGTCTTTTGGCCTATCCTACACCGCTAGTGCTCAAAGCTTTAATACAACCCGTGGTTTAGGAATGGGAGGTACGGGAACCGCTACGGTTACCGGATTTCAATCTAATTTCGTTAATCCAGCAAATTTGGCCATACCACAACGAACTAAATGGTCGATTGGAATAATCGGCGGACTTAATCCTGATGCGGGTGGTGGACTGGCAAACATATCGCTCTACAATGAGTACTTCACCCAGGGTACTACCATTACTCCGGAGCTTAATATGCAGATTGCAGATCGCTGGTTTGGCTCAAGTGGAAACACCTACAAAGAAATGGGATTTAACGTGGACATTGTTCCATTTGGAATTTCATATCAACGCAATGATTGGGCGGTGTCTTTAGCAACCAGGGTACGCGTGTTAGGCAATATCGGTATGTCGAGAGGTGTCTTTCTTACCAGTACAGGTATAAATTCAGCCACTTTTGGAACTCCACAGCAATTTGATATAGGCAATGAAACTGTTGCTTTCGCCGAAATATCGGCGGGATATGCTCAGAAAGTGTGGGAAAACAATACTCAGAATGCTCCAGGTACGATGAGGGTGTATGCAGGTGTAGCCCCTAAATTTCTTGTACCTATGCATTATCACAGCGTTGATGTTCAGTCTCAAATGCGTGTTCAAGATTCACCTTACCTCATCACGCATGATTTCACATACGAAATTAAAGCGGTTGGCCAGTTCGCTGAAGATATGAGAAGATTTCAGCAGGAAAGACAAACGACTGGTCAGGCCCCAAAAGTTGATGGATATTTTGACGACTCATTCAATGATTTTGGTGAACTACGGGGAAGTGGATTAGGTATCGATCTTGGTGCAACCTTCGAATATTACCTAGATGAATTACCATTTCAGTCATGGGCAACTAAAGGTATGCATCGTTTAAGAGGATCGATTTCGGTTACCGATATTGGATCCATGAATATGAGCAACTCAGCCAAACGGTTCTATCATTCCGACGTATTTATTTGGGATGGGTTCGATGTTAATCAGAATCGCTTAAATGAAGACTATGATTCCGATTTCGGTGCTTATTTCAACAATGTTATTGCAGATAGCATCGGCAATGAAATCTACATGAACCTTAATGCGGAAGAGTTATCTGCGCATAAAGTTGGCTTGCCCGGGATGTTCAATATGGGCGTTGCCTATGATGTGGGTAAACTGACCTTCGCGCTGGATACGGGAGCCGGATTCAACAACCGAGGCACCAATAGTACAAAAATGTATCTGGCTTTAGGAACCGAATTCCGACCAGTAAATTATTTACCTATTCGCGTCGGGATGAAAACAGGTGGAAATAGTTCAACAGCGTTTACTGCAGGAACTGGAGTAAACCTACGAAACTTTGAATTTACTTTCTCTGTTCTGAGTGTGCCTAATTCGACCAAATACGGTACAGCTATAGCCTCGGCATTCAGCGGTTTCATAATCCGTTTTTAATCTGGTTTAAGCCGTTTTACTTAAGGGTTACTTCTATAATTAGGAGTAACCCTTTTTTAATTTATGTCTATGTCATTCTCGATTCAAAACTGTTATTTTGATAGCTATGAATAAACATATCATAAAAATAGCTGGACAGATATCGTTTTGTATAATTGTCTTTTGCACTGCATTGGCTACGACATCTTTTGCACAACAAGACGTATTGAATAACCAGAGTCATATTTTAGACGCCTTTATCACATCTCTGCAGGATTCTGATCTTTCCCCAAGTGCAGTTCCAACTGTGAGGCTAGTTCTCAAACCATCAAACAGTAATGCTGAGACACAAATGAGTCACCTGCTTACAAAGGCCGGTTACCGCCTAAGTACTAGACCTGATACCACTTTACCCCAGTTAGAAATCAATTTTGATTCCGAAAACCTAATTCGAAAACACCGTAGAAATGAATATTCGCGGACACTAAATAGCTCAGTTACAGTTTTTCTTGTTGGAACCTCGCAGCAAATTGAACAATCTGTGCGTTTCGATATATATAAAGAGGATCGTTTTCAGACTGATAATTATGAAATATTAGCATCTGGGTGGTATCCGGCCCGGTTTCACGAAGAAATCGACGCTTCATTTCTAGCACGATTTAAGCGTTACGGCGAACCTGTATTAATTGCCTCAGCTATTGCTACCAGTATTTACCTTTTATACAACGTGCGAAGCCAATAACAATAATGCTATTATTCAACTTACAGAATCGATTGGCTTTAACCTCAGGGTTACTACTAATTTTTGCTATTATTCTTACGTCCTGCGCAACTCCGGTAGCTCCAACAGGCGGCGAACGCGATAGAAGCGGACCGATAGTTGCGTCGATGAGTCCGCAGAATGGCACTGTTAATTTCCGTGAAAGGGTGGTGCGCATCACTTTTGAAGACTACGTTGATCGCAACTCATTTCGTCAGGCTTTTCAGATCGAGCCAAATATTAACATCCCTTTTGAAATTTCCTGGAGACGTAAAACAGCAACAGTATCGCTTCTC
>JAIUMT010000291.1 GCA_022565415.1 Balneolales bacterium
ACCATGCGGTCTTGAATGCGACTCAATTGGCTAGTGGGATTTACCTGTATCGCCTTGAAACCGGCACCTCAACCATCACTAAAAAAATGGTTATGATAAAATAGGATTGAGTTCGTTTTGATTCGGGGAAAATTTCTAGCATTGTAGGTGTAGTCTAATTTTTCCGCGGGTCAAGATTAGTTGGTGACTATCTACAACTTAGTCGCCAACCTTATTCATCTAAATCACTTCCCGATACAAAACCTAGAGAAAATAGAGTCGAGCAAATCTTCGGTGGTGATTTCGCCCGTGATGGTTCCGAGTTCGTGCAAAGCTCCCCTCAGATCAATGCTTATGAAATCTCCCGAAACCCCCGATTCTATCGCAAGGAGCGCATCTGTGATGTGTGTGCGGGTTTTCTCGAGAGCATCGCGGTGACGACTGGAAGTGACTAAAAGTCCGGAGGTGTCTATGTCTCGATTTTGCAACACCGCAATTTTCATGCGTTGCTTGAGCTCCTCGATTGCGGTTCCATTCGTGGCCGAGATGCTGAGGTCGATGAGCGTGCCAAGGTTTCCCTCAGCCCGGGATTTATCGATTTTATTTCCCAAGATGAGCACGGATTTGCCTGGAAATCGATTTCGAAGTTTGGAAATGGTTTCAATTTCGGTGGCGTCTTCGGGTTGGGATAAGTCGACCATGTACACGATGAGGTCGGCTTCTTGCATGGCAGCCTCGGAGCGCCGAACGCCCTCAGCTTCGATCTGATCGACGGTTTCGCGGAGTCCGGCTGTGTCGGTGAGGGTAAAAAGGAGTCCGTCCAGACTCCAATCGGCATCAATCACATCGCGCGTAGTTCCGGCGATGTCGGAGACTATGGCCCTTTCACGACCCATAAGTGCGTTCAACAACGTAGATTTTCCAGCGTTCGGCTTGCCGGCGAACACCGTTCGAATTCCATTCTTCACCAAGCGGCCCGTTTCGTAGGTGGCCAACAACAAATCGATTTCTGAATTCAGATCATGTAGCAACTTGATGAGCTGTGGTTTGCTGGCAAATTCCACATCTTCTTCGATGAAATCCAGTTCCAGCTCGACCATGGCTGTTGCGTCGATAATCTGCTGACGAAACGCACGCACATGGCTGCCTAAATTTCCGTCGAGCTGCTGCTGCGCTGCCTCAACGGCTTTGCGACTTTTGGCATGAATGAGGTCGGCGACGGCCTCGGCCTGACTCAACTCCAACTTCCCGTTCAAAAAAGCACGTTGGGTGAACTCGCCGGGCTCGGCACTTCGAACCCCAACCGCCAAGATGGTCTCCAATACTTCTTGCGTCACAAGCACCCCACCATGACACGATATTTCGATGGTGTCTTCGCCAGTGTACGATCTTGGTGAACGAAATACCGTTGCAAGCACTTCGTCTACTTTCTGATCTCCCCGCATGATATTGCCAAAATGAACTGTATGGGAAGCAACTTTGCTAAGGTTTTTGCCACGAAATACCGTTGTAGCTTTTTCAATGGCATCACGACCGCTTATGCGAATAACCGAAATACCGCCTTCGCCCACGGGCGTTGCGATGGCCGCAATGGCTTCTTGTTGATGGATATTCTGGCTGGTAGAGTTGGAATTTGACATACCCAAATTTACTAATAATATCGGTGAAATGGACGAAATCAAGCCTCCATAATGTGTTGGTAAAAGCGTTTCATTTAGTTACTTTATCTGTAAATCATCCAATTACTTAGCGTCGGTCGGCATCGGGAAAATTCGTCACTAGGAAATGAATCAACGATGTCATCAGACAGAAATATCATCTACTAACCGCAAGGAGTCCACGTCAATGAACCTTTATACCATTCAATCAAAGCTGATAGCCACGTTTTTCGTGTTTTTCCTAACGTTTCAGGTATCCAGCGCCCAACAGCTAAAGTTTGAAGAAGTTCGTCTCAGCTCCATGCCCGAAGAACTACGCGCCGTGAAAATCACCAATGTCGCAAGTCAGGTGCTTTTTTCGGATGAATCCATTGCCGAAGGGATGGATTATCTGGCTTCAATCGGGATAAACGCCATACTTCCGGTGGTTCAAAACGGCGGATATACTCAGTTTTACAGCGAAGTAATGGACGATTATTTCGGCCGGCCGTTAGATCCGCGCTTGAATGGCCGGGATGTGCTTGCCGTGGTTATTCGGGAGGCGCATCGTAACGGAATCGAGGTGTATCCGTGGTTCGAATACGGATTCGCAGCGCATTATTCCGGACCAAACGGTCCGGGCACGGGCGGATTCATTGGCGAGGCGTATCCGTCGTGGATGTCGCGCGATGTAGACGGAGCGATGTGCAAGAAAAATGGCTTTGACTGGCTCAGCGGCATCAATCCGGACGTTCAGGAATTCATGTTGAAACTGATTATGGAGGTCGTGCGGAACTACGATATCGACGGAATCGAATTTAGCGATCGGATGCCGGCGTTGCCCCGGGAATGCGGGTATGATGATGCCACCGTGGCGGTGTATAAGCTGGAGAAAGACGGAGCAGACCCGTCTCCGTTCTACCGAAACGCGCCCTGGATGCGCTGGAGAGCCGATAAACTCAACGATTTTTACCGCGCGGTGCGCGACTCGGTCAAGACTTACGATGAAACCCTTTTCGTGGCGTCGAGTCCGAATATTTATCCGTGGGGATACACCGAATACCTCCAGGATCCGGTAACCTGGGCTTCAGAGGGCATCGTGGACCACCTCATCCCTCAGTTATACCGATACAACATCAGCGATTACACATTCGAGCTGAATAAGACTCTGAACGATTTACCGGAAGAGGTCCGCGATATTTACTTTGCCGGAATTTTAATGAATGTGGGTTCTTATACAGTTCCAGCCGACTTTTTGAGGGAGTCGATTGAGGCAAACCGAGCTGCCGGCGTGGCGGGTGAGGCGTATTTCTTCTACGAAGGATTGAGGCAAAACGACAACGAACTTGGCGAGTTATTAAAGAACGAGTTTTATCTTGAGGCGGCCACTGTTCCCGGACGAGTTGGAGAACTGCGCCGGTATCCGGCTCTGGAAATGTGGTCGGAGCTGGAATCGCTTGAAGGCGCGCGCCAGACAGAAATCGAAACCCCGTACGGACCCGTATTCGCATTCGACGAGCCTAACACTCCGGCTACTCCGATAGTATTTCGAGGTACAAATTACGGCTTTGGCTGGAACGATGTGTATGTATGGACGGTAGCCGATCCAGCATTTGCAACTGAGGTTGTTGTTGATGGTAATACGATTGTTGAACCTAACCTAGATGGACCAGTCCTCTTCAATGATGGATCTGATGGGTGGCACAAACTGGGCACGTTTTGGTTTGGTCCGATTCCGGCCAAGCAACATTCCGAAACGTTTAATGAGGAGCTTTTTTCGTTTACGATTGATCATCATCAGACGCAGGAATTAACCGGAAAACCCGTTGCGTTCTCGGCCATGATGGCCATTCCGAACCGGAAAATTCGTAGAGTTGTGGGATCGATTGAGGAAGAAGAACGTGAAACGATGCCGGGCGCAATCGCATTGGTAAGTAATTATCCGAATCCGTTTAACCCTTCAACCAATGTGTTGGTAGAGATTTCGAATCCGGTCGAAGCCCGAATCGAGGTGATTGATATTTTGGGAAGATCGGTGGGTGTGTTGCATGAAGGAATGCTGCCCAGCGGACTGCATCAGTATAGATGGTCGGCATCCAGGGCAGCGAGTGGAATTTATTTTGTTCGTGTTGCCTCGGCTGAGGGAAATGTGATGCACAAAATGACGTTGATTCGATGATTGATGGTACGGTGCCGGTTCCTGAGGTGGTAAAACCGGTAATGCGGTAATTGGCAAAGAAAACGATAATGACTTCTCTCACGTCCATATAGAAGCTTCTGAGGGGAGAAACTTCACTGCTGCTAATAGGTTTGATACAGAGCCCCTATTTGCAATTCAGTTCGATGATGCTGGTAACGTCGTCAACGCCAATACATGCAATCAATTAATCACACTTAATTATGAAAATGATACTATATATTCTTCCATTATTGATGCGCCTATATGGTTTAAAATCCTTGAAGCTAGTTCTTACGAATAGAATATACCCCGGTTAGAAAGTACCGGGTATATTTTTAAGTTATGCTTCTATATTCCGTCACTTAACTAAATTTTCGTCATCGGTTTATACGATTCTATTTTCAAACATTTCCAATTTCAACGAAATCGTGCGAATTGCACCTTATGCACAGGATTGTGCAATACAATTTCATTAGTCCCGAGTTGCGTTTTGTTAACATACATGTTAACTTTTGGCTATAAGAACGATCACCTTTTACAAGACGCAATCCGGTAAATGTCCGGTTTCTGAGTTCTTGGATTCCCTGAATTCGAAGCAAGCAAAAAAGGTGACCTGGGTATTAAGTATTGTTGAAAATCATTCCCGTG
>JAIUMT010000292.1 GCA_022565415.1 Balneolales bacterium
AACTAGCTATTTCTATTTTAAATTTATATATATATTTATAATAACAAGACTAATAATTTCACATTGATTATCTTATCCGGAACTCCAAGGGCAACGGCAACGGCTTTTCTACCCGGCCCTACTTGTGCAGTTCGAACATTTTCATTGTACCCACAAGCAATAATCACTAGTTTCTTAGCACTCAAATCCACCAAAGCTTATTTTCTTACGTAATCGAATGTCTCGTTTTCGGATGATTTTCTTTTTATTGATCGTGTCGTCGACAGCCGAAGCCCAGTTTCTAAAAGAAATCGACGTCGGACTCAGTCTGCGATCCACAACCCACCTCACGCAAATGTATCGGGATTTATACAGTCCCAACACACACCTCAATTTCTCGCTTCACACCCCGTTTCACGTCGGACATCTACAAGGCAACATCCGCTATCTGAAATCCCGTGCCATCCCCGACGACTCTCAAGACTACACTCAATTGAATGCCGAGCTTTTTTGGCTAGCCGGAGTTCCGCTGTCGTCATCGCTCAAAATCTTTGCAGGAGTTGGTACCGGTGCAGAGATTTATTTCATCGATTCTTGGGGCGGATCTACCATGGAAACGGAGGTTTTGTTCGCCCTGAAATCCGAGTTGCAATACACTTGGCGAAACCTGATTATCTTTTCGGATGTGACCCTCACTCGGGTCCACATCTACTACAAAATGGAGTATATCAGTTTCGGGGCCGGACTTCGATATCGTTTGCGACCATCGCAGGAGGTGCTGAATGCGCTTCGATAAACGATTTCTACTCTTGGCAGGATTGGTTTTTGTATTGGCGGAGGTGCGCACGGTCAGCGCTCAGAGTACGACTAAAGTTCAGAAAGCAGTCAATGCTCAGTCTAAGGCAAACAATCAAATCCCGAACGCGCAAACCTCAGACCGAACAGGAAAACCACAGTCGGCAGCCACGAATCATGGAGTTACCGTCATCAAACCTGGAGACAAAGGTCGTTTTGATGCATACTCGCTCTCAGAATGGTTGTTTACATCCGCCGGATGGGCATTTACAACCTACGATAACGTTGTTTTTCAGCCCGCTCCCCACCACCAAAACTGGCGCGGAACCCGCGGAATAGACGTATTCATCAACGGAATACAGCTTCAGTCCGATTGGTTACAGCACAGTTACATGCACATGCTCGAATTTTCGCCTCAAATAATCGACTCGGTTGTGGTGTATCCGCCGGGCTCGTTTGTTCGCAACCGCATGTCGGTTTCGGGCGCGCTCGATGTGTATCTGAGTGATGAATACCTCGTGAAGGTTAGTGGCAGAACTTCAAACCAGGTGAACGATTTCGGACCTATAAATCAAGAGGGCGTGAGTTACAATATCGAACGCGTGAAAGAGTCGGCGGAGGTGTTTCTAAATTTGGGCTCCGGGCGGTACAAAACCCAGATTTTGGGAAATATTTCGACATACAGCTACTCGAACGTGATTTATTACGATAGAGAAACGTATACGCAGCTGGTGCGCCGACGTCCGGACGATGAGCCCGGAGAGTGGGGGTATCAAACGCCGTTAAGTTTGCTTCAAACACATCAATATGTAACGCCGGGGGCTATTTATCGGGCGATGACCTCTTTTTCATATCACACGAACAACTTTTTGTGGGATGATTGGTCGGGTAATGAAATCGCCGGTCGCTACCGAAAGTACACTATCTCGGCGAGTCGCGAGGCGGTCGCACCGAACGGATTACACGCCGGAGTTTCGTACGCTTTTGCGAATTCAACGCCAATTCGAGACGACCATCAGTACCTGTACGATGTGGATCAGCATGGTTTCCAGGCCAACGTCGAGTACGAATTTCAATTACAAAATCGGGCTTCGTTGTCGCTGGGTGCGGTTTCGGATACCCGATTCTATGAAAGTCATGTAGGTCAGGAAACGTTGCAGTCTACCGAGAACTACGGCACGGCGTCGTATCGTAGTGGTTTGTTTCAGGCTGATGTTGCCCTTGGTCCGAACCGTGGTGGGGCCGGACTACGCTGGTCGCGAAACAATCTATTTGCCGTTCTGAACTACCAACATGACACCTCCGACCATCTTTCTGAAATCATGCCGCGTCTCGACACCGGATTTGGAATTCGGGGCACCAACAATGAGGCAACAATGCAAATCAACGATCGACTCGAAATGCAGTATTTGAGTCAGATCGTGGGATTTTCCGCTAGTTCTTCGGCTATTCGAGAGTATGGAATTACGTTAAATCATACCTGGTTTCGGAAATTGCCCCACCGCGAGGCCCGATTTCGCCATCCAGATCCGGGAGTAACAGATTATCCGTTGATTTCAGATTTTACGTATCGCACATTGGAGGACGTCGGACGGCTTCAGATTAGTGGCTCGATGCGTAGTGTTTGGCAGAATTTGTCGGCCTCAACCAGTTTTAGTCTGTCGGTATTCACATGGGGTGAAGATTTGTATAAAAATGAGGTAAAACGATATCCGTCGGTGGTTTTCCGCCAGAATTTGCGATACGATTTACATCCGACGTTTACGATAAATGCCAGCTACAATTTCGAAAGTGAGCGTGATTTTGCAGAGTTTGTGTCGGCCGACGCATCGGTTGAGCTATGGCCACCATCAAAAACGCGAGCGGTCCATAATGTTAGTATCGGATTTGAGCAACGCCTGGTGCAGGATCGTGTGAGTTTGAATCTCATTCTGAGGAATCTCCTCAGCAGCACCGAAACGTATCAGCCGAACGGACTTTACTATAATTTGAGTATGATAATTGGGGTTCGGGTGCGGTTGTAAATGCTTCCTTATTTTAAGACGGTCATGGTTTTTGACAAAACCCCGGCGCCGGTTTGCATTTGGTACACATACACGCCGCTCGCGACCCGACTCGCATCCCATCGCACACTGTAGCTACCCGTCGATTTATATCCATCAACCAACGTTTCTATATGTTGACCCAGCGTGTTAAACACCGCAATTCGAATGTGTCCATTTTCTGCAATTTGATACGAAATCTGAGTAACCGGATTAAACGGATTCGGGTAATTTTGATTTAATACAAAAGCAACTGGAGTATCATCTTGTGGCACAGAAACATCCCGAACCCCGTCAAAGTATCCCAAAACCCGATTCATAAGCTCGAATCGCGTCGCTTCCGGATACACTGTTTCGAACGGAAATCCCAGCACTACCACGGCGCCTTCTTTTTCTCCATCAGGAAAAACCCCGCCAAATGCGACCCCGCCGGCGTTTGTGGATGCGAGTCCGGTGTAACGAATCACTTCAACGCCTCCGTTTACACCACGAATAACGTCAGGCCAGCTAACATTATAGGTGCCATGAGAACCATTGTCGAAATTGATCGGTGAGAGTCCGTCGAATGCTGTTCCAGACATACCCTCGGCCTGATAAAACGTGTTCGACTGATTATTCGGGGCGTCGGCCACATACTCCGATTTCAGGTAATTTCGGATGAATGCCTTGTCGCTGCTAGTGCCTCGATTATCTAAATCCCAAGCAATTTCCGAACCGGATACGAACAACGCTCCACCCAGATTCAAATAGGCCTCCACGCGCGTTTGCTCTAGCGAGCTGAATGTTTCGTCGGCAGTGCTTTCGGCGCCCAAAATCCAGCTAACGGCATCGTAATCGTTCAAGGAAACAAGTCCCGTGGCAATGGCTTCATTGGTGGCAGCATCAAACCGCCTGCCCGCATTCGAAATCGCCGGACCGTGCATGCGTATGAAATCGAAGGTATTTCCGGTTATCGGCCGATCAAATCCGTTCACAACGAGCACATCCGTTGGCAACGAGTTTCCGGTCTTCGCCCCCAGAACTTCCGAAAACGGACTTTGACGCGACGCATCCGCCGCTCGTAGCTTTACAAAATACAGCATATCTTCGTCCAGGCCCGTAATCACAGGATTTTCCTTGGGCACAGAAATCGGATCGTCGAATTGAATCCCATCCTGACTCACAGAAACCAGATAATGCGTCACTTCCGGGACATTTCGAAGCACCAATTTAAGACTATTCGGACCGTCAGAGACTACTCCGAACTCATTCGGCACACTGATGGTGGTCTCATCCAGCGGATAAAAAGGCGATCCAATCACGCCCTCGTCGCTAAATAACACATGCAGGGTGTTGTCTTGAAGCGTTTCGCTGAGGGATGCCGGTTCGCCATTGATTGTGATGCTGTCTTGAACGAGCCTGATTCCATGACTGTAGTCGACGTAGGTCTCGATGTGTCCGCCATAGAGGGGCTGAATCGGGTTTCCGTTCTGATAGTGCCAACCGTAAATTACAACAGGCTTCGAAGCCGGATTGCTGTAAATGCGGTTTGCGATGATGACGTCTTTTTTGTGTCCCGCCACCAGCGCGCCCAGAGGATGGTCGTTTAACGTCTG
>JAIUMT010000293.1 GCA_022565415.1 Balneolales bacterium
AATTCGGCGACGTGCCCTTCGAGCTGGAATTGAAACTAACGGTTCAGGATAGTCCGAATAGCGCGGGAGTGATGATGGATGTCATTCGTATGCTGAAGGTTGCCAAAGATCGCGGTATGAAAGGCACGATTCAGGATGTGTGTAGTTTTGGATTTAAACATCCTGCTGTGAATGTGAACGAAACGGAGGTTTCGCGAAGATTGGAGCAGTTTTTGGGATTGCCGGCGAGTGTTTAGATATAGTCGATAGCTTGACTAAGTATAGTCAAGTGCGATTCACTTAAATTCGTTCACATCAGACAGACCTGACACTGTTTGGGTTACTATCGGAATTGAGTACTCGTGCTTTGAAAGGCCCATGATTATTCTACACTTGTCTCGGGGACTCTTGTTTGCTTGGTCAAGTTGCTAGTTGAATCTCGTCAAAATAGACCCTGCCGCAGCTATCTAAAATCAATATCTCTGCAACAACTCCGTCGTTTTGCGGAAATCATCTGGTGTATCGACATCATTCCAGAATAACCCGGATACATCAATCACCCGTGCTTGCCCTTGCGAGACTAACGAAGTCACCGTATCGGAAATCCCATCTCCAACGGTGTCAATCGCCCGATCAACCGCATCAAAAATCGAACTTTTTAGCACAAAACAGCCCGTATCGTAATAACTGTAGCTGCTCAAACCTTTGCCAATTTCCACAATCTGAGCACCTGTCACGCTGGGCGCATCCTCGCTGGTATCAATTGCCGATTCCAAATCCAGCTTCACTTTTGTCACATCGGCGACATCAATATGTAAATTGTGCTCACTTACCATATCAACGGCAAGGTGCAACGTCGCACGCATCTCAACCGGGGGATGCATCTTGATTTCCCGCGTTACCCTCGAAAAAAAGTCATCCGAAAAAACATGATCGGCCATGGTGCAGAAAAACGCATCGTCGGGGCCGGGGGCCTGACCTTCAATCCACTCCCTTGCACAGGCTATGGAATGGGCGTTGGCCTTCTCGAAATCATGATTCCAAATGATATCAACCGTGTGTTTTACTTTCGGATTTAGCACCTGTCGGATGTATTCTTCGAGAACATCGCCCCGATACCCGACGACCACGGCAATATTTCGAACGCCCGCGCGATGCAACTGACGCACTTGTCGCTCCAGGAGCGTTTGGATGCCGATTTCGTGCATCGATTTCGGAATTCCGGTGTCGAATCGGGAGTTTTTTCCGGCAGCCAGAATGATGCCGTTGGTAAGTTGAATCTTCGTACTCAAATCAGGTATTGTTAAGTGGTTTCGTCGAATGCTTCCAGAATTTCGCGGTCTTTTCGCGCCTGCATCTTGCCGATTATGTAAAACGGAATCAGGCTGAGGCCATTTATCATCAGATAGATGTCGAACCGCATAAACAGCAGTGAAATAATGATACCGGCGCGCTGAACATTGGTTCCTCCGACCCACGCCCACCAATAGAGCATGTCGAGGTTGGCTTTTCGATACAGAGAAACGAATTTGTCGCGGGTTTCATCAGAGAAAGCGAGCGTTTCGAATTTTTTGCGCACTTCTTGTTTTCGAAAACCAGAATTTTGCTGTTTTTTGCAGTAATCGAGGTACAGAACGTACACGATTTTTTGGAAAAGAGTGTCGCGCACAAATGTTTCCCGTACTTCGTCGGGGCTCGGAAGCCGACTGTCTTTATATCCGCCCACGTAGAGTTGAAACTCGGCTTTGTGAAGTTCATAAACCGAGGATTTCCAGCTGTGAGCGCCTCCGCCGAATGCTCCAAGTAGAACCATGTAGTATAGTCCGTATTCTGGAACCATGTAGAAAATGGCGCAAAAATAGAATGTCACGAACACGGCGTTATCGACAATTCCGTCGATGATTCGGCCAATTTCGGTGCTCTGATTGGTAAGTCTGGCCAGCTGACCATCAGCGCTGTCGAGGAGTCCGGCAATGACGATCGCAACACAGGCGATAATTACAAGTGCATAAATATCGCTGCGAACAAGCAGAAATCCGCCCCCGCTGCCGATAACCAGACTCAGAATTGAAACTTGTGTGGGCGTCATGTGAAGGCGCGCACCCAACTTCGCGAAGGCGAGTCCGAACGGGCGACTAAACGCCAAATCGTAGCGCTCTTCGATCTCGAGCATTTTTACAGAGGCGTTAACCTCACTTCGTAAACGAGTAAACCAATTCATTATGTAAACGGGGTTCTTGTGGACTAATCTGCGATTTTGGCGGATGTTTTGCGTGATGAAATCAGCGCTCAAGGTAGCGTTTTATCCAGACAATCGCTTCAGGGAATGCACGAGAAGGGAAAGCATTTTGGAACTACCACCATGCCGTCCGCAGCGATCATCATCCGAAGGCAACAACGTGGACGCATCTACCATGGGAAATAGCACATTTTGGCGGAATTCCTGCACGATTTTCGGATTCGTATTCGTAATCACGACTTCTTCCTCGAAAAGGTAACTGGCGAAATCGTAATTGCTGCTGCCCGCAATCAGGGTCGAATCGTCAATAAGTACGGCTTTCAGATGCGACATCCCATGTTGATACAGCCGAAGGTCGAAATATCCATTGGCTGCTTCGTGAAGCAGATTCTTCTTAAAAAGCGACTTATTGTTCGTTTCCGGTGAAATTATGGTGATGTTCACGCGCGAATCTACCTCGTTTTTGAGCAAATCGAGGAGCGGCCACGAAACATAGGGCGACACGATACTTATAGACTTACGCGCTTGTCGGAAATAGTCGAAAAGTCGGTCCCACTGACCCGATTTCCGCTTCAGAAACAGAACCTCCCCATCGGTGTACGAATGCGCCCCTTCCGTTTTGATGCCCTTGAAATTCTGATCGAAGTCGGCCGCGAGGATGTCGGCCAGTCCGGGATTGTCGATGCGGAGCATCATATCGTGCCAGGCGAAGTTATGATCGCTGAAATTTATGCCTCCGAGAAACACCGTATCGTCGCAAACGACCATTTTCTTATGATTTCGGAAGGGATACCGTAGCAATAATGGTCCGGTCGGATTCGTCTGTCGGATGCCGACTCCAAATTGCTCGGCGGATTTCAACAACTTCTTGCCCTGGCTTATTTCTCGGCGGAAGTCCCCGTCGCGAAGATAGTTAGTCGAAAAAACGAACCGATCGTTGACCACCACCGACGAATACCGGTCGCCGCAAAGCCTCTTGTCACTGGCCGGACTCGATTTCAACACATCCATCAGCGCTAATCCGGCTTCATCGCCTTCGAATGTCATCGCCTGAACCAAAACCCGCCCCTTAGCCGCCGCCGCACATGCTGAGAATACGCTCATAAAAGCCTCGGCTCCGATCAGGATGTTCTGGGAATCTGCCATAGTTGGGACTGCTTGCAAGTTGTACTTCGAAATAACTGCGTTACTACTGCGCTACGCTTCCGCGAAGATACAACATCCATCAGAGTTAAAACGCGTTCATGGGTAAAAAGTGCTCCAATACTGTACTACATAGTCTGCACAAAACGACCAATGTGGAACTCTAATAAACGTAAATCGACTATCTACATACGATCATTAAAGAGCTTCGGAAATCATAAATTTGTCGAAGTGATTCGATTTTAATAGAACTTCCAATAGCGTAACTGTTCGAGTACTTTCGTGAAGGTCGTTGATATCAAAAATTCAATAAACACTTTCAAAAATCGTAAAATACTAAGCGTTAAATGCCATTATTGCATACCTTAGCCGGATGCATATTTGTCATGTTTGCCCTTACGATTTGTCTGTTCCCGGCGGCGTTCGCACACATATACTGGATTTGTGTGCAACTCTGCGCGATAAAGGTCATCAAATATCAATCGTCGGTTCAACAAACGGAAAAACTATCGAAACCGATTTGCCCATTTTGGACGTGGGTAGTGGTTGGCGCATGCCCTTATGGGGGACAGTAATCGACGTGCTAACCCTCAGCAAAGCCGATAAATCCTCTTTACGCAGGTTTTTCGAAGAAAATCGGGTGGATGTGCTTCATTTTCACACCCCGTGGACGCCCTTAATGTCGATTCAACTGCTGAAACTGGTCCGAAGTTTACCTCCGAATATTCGTCCGAAATTAGTCGCCACATTTCACGATACCCCGCCCGATTCGCTCTGGGGACGATTTCTGGGTCGATACATTATGCCCACTGCCGCCAGCGTTCTTTTGCAAAAATTCGATCGCATAATCTCCGTTTCACACTCTCAAAAGGCGTTTATTTCCCGGTACAGCGACAAGAAAATCGACGTCATTTCCAACGGATTTCGATTTCGCCCCGAGGAGCTCAACACGGAACTATCAAATGTGCCGAATCCGCGCGAGTTACCTCAAACCATCTTGTTCTTGGGCCGACTCGAACCTCGAAAAGGGGTTATGCACGCGTTGAAGGT
>JAIUMT010000294.1 GCA_022565415.1 Balneolales bacterium
CAGGCAGCGGAAGATATTCGGGAGTCACGCGAAGAACTTTCACGCCAATTAGACGAAATCCAGGAACAATTTGAAGAACTCAGCCGCGATTTAAACGATCAGAATCAGCTTTCGGATGAAACCCGTTCGATGTACGAAGATTTACAAAAGCTCATTCAGGAAATTGACGATCCAGACATTCTGGAGGCGATGAAAAAGCTTCAGGAGGGTTTGGAAAACATGGACCGTGACCAAGTAAGAGAAGCGATGCGCGACATCGAATTCGACGAGGAGCGCTATCAGGAACGACTCGATCGCACACTCGAATTGTTCAAAAATCTGCAGATGAATGCGGAATTGGATCGATTGGATTCGATGTTGGAAGAATTGGCTTCACGAGAGGAGAGCCTGATTGGCGACGACCTGCCCGACACCGAAGAACAACGCCAACGCCAGGAGCAAATTCAGGAAGATCTCAACAAATTGAAAGAACGACTGGAGACGTTTCCGGAAAAGAGTCCGCGCCGAAACCGTGACCA
The DNA here is from genome assembly GCA_022565415.1 of Balneolales bacterium. GTDB lineage: Bacteria > Bacteroidota > Rhodothermia > Balneolales > HLUCCA01 > HLUCCA01. Next base: position 519 of record JAIUMT010000294.1, read on the forward strand.
AATTGAAGAGCTCACCGAGCAACTTCAGCAGGAAATGTCGGAAATTGCCGACCAACTTCAGGAAGACATCGATGAAATGGATGCGGGCGAAAGTGGCGAGTCGCAACAGTCTCAGGAACGTCGCGAGGATATTCGCGACAAAATGAATGAAATGCGTCAGCAGGCCAAAAATGCGCAATCGATGATGGGTCAGGAGTCGATTACTATAAATCGCAATGCCCTGCTCGGATTGATGCAAAATCTGCTATTACTGTCGGATTCTCAGGAAACATTGATTCGGCGAACGTCGGATTTGGTTCAGGGAAGTGCAGGATTTGTGGAAGTTGCGCGTGATCAGCAGGTAATTTCCAGGTCGTTTTCGATGATAACCGACTCACTGTACAAGGTTTCGGCTGAAATTCCGCGATTTCCGAACATGATAAACGACCGCAAAGCTATTGTCCAGCGACATTTGAGCCAAGCCGTGCAATTGCTGGCAGAAAGGGATCGGAACCGGTCGGTGGCAGAAGAACGGGTGGCTTTGGGCGGCATCAATGAAATTGCGTCGTTGTTGGCCGATTTGCTGGATCAGCTCGACGACATGAATGGAGAGGGCGATGGCAGTGGCGGTGGGATGAGTGCCGAGCAGATGATGGAGCAGTTGCAGAAACTCTCGGGTGAGCAAGCCGAGCTAAATCAGCAGATTCAGGATATGATTAACGATATGGCTGGCGAGAGGATGATGCAAGATCAGATGGATCGGCTCGACCAGATGGCTCGTCAACAGAATGAAATTCGTCGGCAGATGCGGCAGTTGCAGCAAGGGGGCGGGTTGGGGCCTGGGGACGAAGTTCTCAGCGAACTTGAACGGCTTGGCGAGCAGATGGAGGATGCCATCAACGACTTGCGTGGTGGTGTAGTAGAAGAACGTATCACGGTTCAACGCCAACAGAACATCCTGTCGAGAATGCTCGAAGCTGAGCGTGCCCTCAACGAGCGCGACGAGGACGAAGAACGTGAAGGCGACCGTCCGGGTGACGTGGATCGTGTGAGTCCGTCGGAGCTAACATTGGAATCGTTGCGCGAAGAAATTCGACGTCGATTGCAAGATCCGAACGAAACTAGGTTCACCGACGAGTACCAACAACTGATTCAACGATATTTCGAGTTGCTGGAAGAAGAAGAGCGCCGACGCTCACGCTAATCAATGATATTTCACTAGACGCTTAACGTAGTAGAAGTAGTCGAACGTCGTATTTCGGGAAAATCAACGATATTTCGCTAGTTACTTAGCGCGGTTCTCGTTTATAATTTCTTCATAGGCTTCCAAAACACCGATGCTAGTCTCGCCTTTGGTTTGTCGGGCGACTTTCTGAGCCTGAGCGTTACCATTGGCCGGAGTGTACGGTTTACCCACGATTTTCAAAGCTGGAATATCGCCACTGCTGTCACCGATGTAAGCAATATCCGCCAGCGAAATATCGGTAATTTCCGAAATTCGTCGCAATCCATTCCCTTTATTGCAATCCTTCAGAATGATGTTCACCGAAACTTCGGTGCGATGCACTTCAAAATCAGGACAATTGGCACTCACATACTCCACCACACAATTGTACACCTCCAAAATTTTGGATTCATCGTTATGAACGATTCCTGCATCGGTCTGTTTGCTGAATTCGAGTAGAACATCGGGAAAATCAGTGCGGATTAACTCTTTTACCCAATCCCGGACATCAGCGACTTTTTGCTTGTTTTGGTGGTAGGCCGGACTAAACTCGACCACCTGTTTGTCGGGAAAATACACGCCTCCTCCACTTTCGAAAATTATAGGAAGCTTGATGTCGAGCCATTGAGCAACAGCTTCGGCATACGGAAATGGTCTTCCGGTACAAATACTGAGCGATGGAATGGTATTATCCATTCTGGAGGCAAGGTTGTAATCACGAATCTGGGAGATAGTCTGCCAGTCTGGTGTTACAAAAGGAAGTGTAACGCATCCGTCGAGATCGAGGACAAACAGCTTGGTCATGAAAATGGGTTTTTAAAATATTAAGATATTGCAGGCGGACGATAACGTGGAAGTGTCACACTCAAAACCAGGAATAGTAGTCCGATGGCTGCGAACCATTGATACTGATTTTTGTAGTCGGCAAATTCTTGAGTGGCGAAACTTCGTTGTTCGAGGTCGGCAATTTGGGAAATGAATCCGTCCATTCCGTCGGCACTTCGCGAGATTTCGTAGTATCTGCCACGACCGACTTCAGCAATAGTTCGCAAAACGTCCCGTTCGAGGCGGGTTGTTACCACCTGATCGTTGCTGTCGCGAACATAATCAAGTAAACGACCTGTATTGGGAGCGTAAATCGGGATTGCAGCGCCCCCGGTTGTGCCAATTCCGACGGTATGAATATAAATATTGCGCTCGGCCAGCTGATTTTTGAAGGGGGTGAAATCAGGTCCATGGTTTTCTCCGTCCGAAATCAATAGCAAAACCCGGGCTGAATTCTGAGCGTCTTCAGCGGTAGCATCAAACGCGTTAATCGCTGTTCGCATAGCTTCGGCAAAATCGGTAGTACCCGACGGCATAGAAGTTGGGTCGGCAATGTTGAGATAAAGGCGAAATGCCGAATAATCGGTCGTAAACGGCGATAATTGAACAGCTTCTCCGGTGAAAGAAATCAGGCCAACGCGATCTCCGCGAAGTCGGTCGATCATTCTGAGCACCTCGAATTTGGCTTTGTCGAGTCGATTTGGGCGCACATCTTCGGCGAGCATGCTTCTGGAAACATCCAGGGCAACCATTATATCGATGCCACGACGCTCGACCTCACGGATTTCAGTACCTATTTGGGGTCCGGCCAGGGCGATGATCAAAAAAACGACCCCAGTGTACATAGAAATGGATTTAATTTGCCGTGCACGAGGGATTTCGGCCGAATAAAGTTTACCAAATACGTCGTCAGAAAAATATCGGGATCGGGCTTGTCTCAAACGGGTTCTATGCAGGAAGGAAACCGCGATAAGTGCGGCAACCAGCAGTAAAAGCCATAAAAAGAGTGGGTTTTCCCAGGACATCTTCGAAAATTGAGTTACGAGTTATGAATAAGGATAACCTGAATATCCATGAGGTTATTGCCTGTCGGACCGGTTTTCAAGATAGCGCCTAATTTAGAGAAAAAGGTGTTTGAATCGAAATTTTGAAGATAATCTGAGGGGTTTAGTCCATTTTCCCGGGCTGCATCCACGGTACTTTCGGTAATAATCGCTCCGGCTGCGTCGGAATTTCCATCAATACCGTCCGTTCCGGCGCTTAACACCGTAATTTTTCGCGATAACTGAGCTTTGGACAACGAGATTGCCAGTAAAAGAGCTAAATGCTGATTTCTTCCGCCAGAACCGTTTCCCTCGACATGAACTTCAGATTCGCCAAAATAGATCAACGCTGTGGGATCAGGATGATGCCTATTTCGTTCTATATCGGTCATTATAGTAGCTGCAACGTCATTTACGTCACCCCGATAAGCCTGATTCTCGACGATGATTTGATAGCCCTTAGCTTCGAGGATTTCAGCCAGATATGAAGCACTTTGAGCCGGAGTGGTAATCCAAATATTCTCCGGAGGTGTGATTTCGCCCGGTTTCGGGGTTTCAACAAAATTCGGACTGGCATCGATAGAATATTTCTGCAAAACTGCCTGGGCGTCGCGGCACGAAGTGGGATCTGCAATGGTTGGCCCGCTCCCAATCGTAGCGGCATCATCGCCGGGGACATCAGAAACGATAAAATTGATGATTTTCGCCCCGTTGAAATGGGCAATCAATTTGCCACCCTTCACAGCCGACAAATGCTTGCGTACGCAGTTCATTTCGTGGATTGATGCGCCAGAACGCAGAAGCTTGG
>JAIUMT010000295.1 GCA_022565415.1 Balneolales bacterium
CAACAGATCCAAAATTATTCTCTAAGAAAACTGCTGTAGGCGATACGGTAACCTGAGAGTATGACACAATTGTAAAGCTTAGAAACAAAAGTGTACTGAAGAATATTTTCATAGTTGACGATTTTGAATAAAAAAAAAGCGGAATGATTAATGATAATCATTCCGCTTGAATTTTGTAACAAGTAATTTACAAGTTAACGGCAGATACTACAACAGTAGCTGAGTAGTTACCGGCAGCAACATCTAAGTCAGCGACTTGAGCACCAATCTCAAGCGTTCCGTCGCCATCACCATCAAGAGCAACAGTTGCACCAGGTGTGTAATTAGCAGTTGTTGGCGATCCGATACCTGCAATGTAACCATAAATCAATGTGGCTTCCAACTCATCAGAACCACTTTTAAGTACCAATTCTCTTGTTACTACATTATAGTCGTCACCAGTAATAGTAATGATTACATCACCACCATCAGTTCCATTCAATGTTACAATACCTTTGTAGGCACCAGCACCAAGGTTAACGTCAGCTTCGGCACCAACACCAACTGTAGTGGCAACACCTTGTGTACCACCAGATACGAATGAACCAATTGACAAATCTTGTACTTTGTCCATTGTAACAGCCTGTCCGATTGCTGCAGTTACGTTTACACTTGCAGTACTAGCTGCTTGATAGTTCTGCGCTGAGGCGAGTGCCGGGATGGCTAAGGCTACGATTGCGATAAGAAGTTTTTTCATATCTATTATTCCTATTTATTTGTTTGTGGGTTGTCTAAGATTCTTAAAAATGTGTTGTTCAAGAAGGCTTTCTTAACTGGTGCTAAATTACAGGGTCTGATGCCCTAAAAAAATTAGGTTTCATTAATGTTAAGGCTGTTTACCCGTTGGGTATGTTAGGTTTTACTAATCAAGCACACGGTTTTAAAACTTATCAAAACGCTAACTCAACATATCGGCTACATCAAAAATCAGGCTTCAAGGCCGTAATTCCCCAGTTTAGTAGCTTATCTCCATCAGTAATTCACCGATGTATGCGCCTGGATTCACTTCCCCAACATCTATCTGACCAAAAACATTAACATTGACATAAATATAATCGTCGTTTCCTCCGGTACCAGAAATCTCGGGCAAATCTATGAAATTCACTCCCGGACTTAGACTTAGCGTCGACCCATCTCCCCTATCATTTGGATTTCCACTAACGAAGTAGGCAAATCCGAGTTCGATAGGAAATCGACACCATTCTTCTTCACAACCCGGCTCGGAAAAAAGAGTCATGTATTCGGGCGTCTGAAATTCAATTTGAAGCTGAGAAGCATTCAGTACCACCAACTGAAACCATCCACTATTGGGATCATTCGGATCTATTCTTAAAGATGAATTGCTGGTGATATCGCCAAAGTTAAGCTCCTGCAGCATTCCGGCCGAAACCTCGGTGTCTACCTGCAACGTAAATTGCAGAAATTGGGCCTGAGACAACACCGGAGCTCCCATCAGCAGTATAATTATCCAAATTGCGCGCATGCTACATGTACTCGATGGTTACGGTAAGCGTGTTGCCGTAAGCGCCCGCGTCGGTTCCTAATGTGGCCGATGCCTGACCATATATATAGATGTAGGCTTTTTGAAGCGGCGGGAGTGCAACTCCGTTGATATTCGGCGTTGGCGGTGGTCCCGGCGGACCAGATTGGCGACGAATAATCGGGAAACGGGCCATGTTGCCGATAAACTGAATCGCTACGTTTTCGTAGTTCGGCGCGAAATCCATGATTCCAGTGTTGGTGTAGGCGTATTGCAGCATAACATCCATCTCGCAAGAAGATTCGGAACAGGTAATATCGCCATCTAAATAGAGTTTGTTAATTTCAGTAATGGTGACCACAACGTCGAGAAACGGAATTCCTTCGATTTCGATAACGCCTTCGAGCCCAGAGCCGAGCTCGCGAAGTTTGGGGTCGATGTCTCCCGAAATGACTCCACCAAAATCCAAATGCTGTATAACTTGTGCGCTCAGGGTGTTTCCATCATAATATTGACCGAACTCTATCTGCTGCGCTCTTGCTGAGAGCGCCGAAAACACGAGAATCAAAATTAGGAGGGGTTTTCTCATTAAATGTAGTCGATTTCAAGGGTGAACTCGCCTTCGTACTGACCGAACGATATGCCCTGAAGATCCATTCGTCCGCCGATCCAGAAGTAGAAATCGCCGTTCTCGCTTAATGCAATTTGTCGGTTTTCCATTGTGAGGGGTTCTGAAATAAACTGATCGTCTTCGGATGCAGCGCTCACCTCAAAATTAAAGAATAAATTTTGACCACCACCTACACGGACCAATTCTCGTCGCTCTAAAAAGGATACACGTACCAGGGTGTTCGGTTGACCTGTAATGCGCATGATTCCGGCGCCGGCGTCTTGGCGGGGATTAATATAAATCTCGCTCATCCCCGGGAAAACCCTTCCGAAATTGATGTTACTCAAGGTCTCGACCTGAATAGAAGTTTGGATGCTGGCCGAAACACTGACCGAAATTATCGATTGAGATGTGTTTTGAGAGCTACCATTCCCGTTTTGAGTGTAACCATTTGTGGTTAAAAGCAGTGAGAACAACAAGCCTGCAAGTATTCTAAATCCGGTAATTTGAGTAATAAAGTAGGTCATTAAAAGGAGTTACTCTGATTTCGAGTAGGAATTTCGTCTATTTTGCTCTGAAATTGTTGCATCGTTGAGGCTGAAACCACCGTGGAGACACATCAAAGATACATAGTACAACACATACATCGGAAATATACTCTAACACACACGAGCAGAGCAGTTAAAAATGATTAATAATCACCGCAATCAATTAAGATGTCGTAATGGTTACTTTATTAACGTCATCTTGCGGGTAAATGATCCCTCGAGGGTGATCATCCTATATATATAGACTCCACTTGCCAAATTTGCGGCGTTTAAACGCGTCTCGTGCCGACCTGCCTGATGATATTCGTTAACGAGCGTGGTTACGCGTCGGCCGGTCATGTCGTATAACTCAATCTGAACTGGTCCGTCTTCGGGGATGCTGTATTGAATGGTGGTTTCCGGGTTGAATGGATTTGGGTAATTCTGAGCCAACTCGAACGTGGCTGGAACATCGTCGTGATTTTCGTTTGGAGTAATCCGAACGATGAACCGCGCGTCTGAAGGGGCTGATTTCATCAGAACCGGCTCTTCCATGTGAGGCTGATGCATTTCATTGGGGTTCCCCTCAGGACCTTTGAACATTCGTGGATTTGTTGAAATCGTGAAGGTGTAGGTATCTTGAATGCGTTGGGCGACGGTAGCTGAACCCATTTTGGTATCGATAATTTCCACATCCCAGTGGGCCGGAATATTCGTTTTGTCGCCGAGTTGAAGGGTTACTTCTCCTTCCAAACGACCGTTATTGCGTAGTCCGTCGATATTTAGTGGAATTTCGACGGGTCGGGCGAAACGTGAGGGCAGATTGTTAATGGCAAGTCGGTCTTCGTCGCGGGTTATGGTGTACGCCTCGATGAAGGTGTCGGCCAGAGATCGCAGACGAAACGCGTCTTTTGAATCCAATCCAGAGCGGGCATCTTCCGAGAACATGATATATGTGCGCGAATTCAGCTCGCCCATGCTGAAAACCAACTCAATTTCGTGGTGTTCGTTGAGATGACGGTAAAATGTACCATTGGTTGTGGCGGTTTTGGCATCCTGATTCACAATTGCCGACGCCCCGGTGTCGTTTGCTTTGATCCAAAATCCCTGAAATGGTTTGATGAAGCCGTTTCCGAGCGATCCCGTGGTTCCGTTCCAGGTTAGAAACTCGGCGGCGCTGTGATCCCATATATATATAGATGCGTCGATGTTGGTCAGGTCCCAGCCGTTGGTGTTGTCCCAATCGATGGTAGCAAGAAACGGATTTCCCACTAGGTTCCATCCGTCGTCGCCTTCGGGAGTGAATGTAACGGGCAGGCTCACCTCGCCGTTGCTGTTACCCTGATTCTCCTGACCCGAAACCTGAAGCGTCGATGCCGCCTGATTGTACCGGTTGTCGGTGCTGATGTTGCCAAATACGAAGGAGAAGAGTCCGCGCCCGGCTACGGTTGCATCCGTGGCGTTGTTCAAGGCTCTCCACCGCTGATTATCGGTTCCCTCGAAGGTTTCGTCGTACCAAAGCACGCTCGGCATCAACGGACTTCCCTCGAAATCGGTGCCCAATGAGGCTCCGGTGTAGCCCTGGGTTGTGAGTTCTGAAAATAGATCGGCGTGGGTGCTGGCCACAGGCGACGAAAAAAGCCTCCATCCGCCCGGAGTATCTGTCGCTGGAATGTCGATGGTGCGCAGTGCGCGAAATTGTCCGCCGTTGTAGTTCTGACTACTCGCCGCGATGCTGGC
>JAIUMT010000296.1 GCA_022565415.1 Balneolales bacterium
AGATTTTGATGCTTGTCTTCCAAAGTGAGCCGGTTTGAACCAGGTTTCCACACCATCCTCAAAGCGTGCGATGTCCTGATTTAGAACATCAGCACAGTCTATATTATCAAAGAACTGCGTAGTTGTATTTCCCTCATCTATCTGTTGCGAAAATGACGAAGTATAGTTTTTAACAATATCTAAATCGTACAGGGCAAGCGTGATGGTACTATTAACGGATGCTTCTAACTGCTGAAATGATTGTTCTGCTATAGAACGACCAAGGCTGAGGGGAGAAATTTCCGGATACGATTCCAGTAGAGTCATTTTGCTCGAATTCATGTGAGACAGATGCAAGTTCTGAGGTGATGCCAGCATAACCTTCGAAGTCGATGAAAGGTGATTGGCCATTGTTGGGGTTCCGTTATTACACGTTGACAGCACCACAATATCGAAAACGTCTGTATCCGTTGACAAAAAACCGCGGATTCCGTTGGCAAAAGATTGGGTGTCAACTTCAACATCAGGCTGACTCCTGTGATATCCCCGGCTGCTTTGTATTGGTATTTCGTGTCCGAAGTATAGTAAATAATATCTATGATTTGCGCCCTGATTTAGAGTACGAAATTCATGCGTTAATTTTATTTCGTCGCTCAGAAAAGCATTTGAATTTTTTGCGTGACGATAGTTTATTTGGTTCACCATCAGACCAAATCTAAAATGATATAATTGGCTGCTGGATCGCGGGATGAGTCCGAGCCATTTTCGCTCCCTGCGATGATGATAAATAAGAACTTCACCGGATTTTGCTGCTTGTGCAACTTCTATAGCCGAATTAAGAGCTTGTGTACTTCCCTGAATTCTATCGCCATCGGAATTATGATATAGGTAATCAGAATCGGCATGGATGTAATATATAATGGAGTAGTCGATGTTCGTTTCGGTTTCTGGGGTTTGATCTTTGATTAGATTTGATGATTGGCGACATCCGAAAAACAGATTCAATGCGATAAATAAAAGGAAGAGTATAGCAGATTTCATGGTAGATGATGGAGGGGGATGATTAAAATAAGAGGGTCCCTGCCTTATCATCTGTCGGAATAAATCCGTCAGACGACAAAGAGGGACCACTCGCCCACATACAAATCACTAGCAGATAGGTCTCAGTTTATATAAGCAGTAATACGAGAAGTATTAAAATCGCCGTTGTAACGCCAATCGTAATAGTGCGGTTGTTGGCCTGCTCCAGGTAATCCTGTGCATAGTCGGAAAACTCATCCAGGTTTTCATCCGTTATTTCATTAAAACCTTCGACGCCATTCAGCTCGTTTTGCTTTTCGATAAGACCAAGCTTCAGAACGTTTAGTCTGCCGTGGTCATCTTCGGTAAGCGTCCCGAGGGATTCAATTTGATCAATTGTGGAGATCATTTTATCGAATGAGTTATTCAAAATTGTTCTTTTCTTGGCTGGATCGTCGGTTTTTTTAACTGTTTCTACTGTATTGTTAAAATGCTTTTTAAACGTTTCCACTAAATCTGTAGACTGAGCGAAAGACACCGTTTGCACTGTAAATACCAATATCAAGGCAGACAAGAGTGTGTATACTGTTTTCATATTATTATATTCTGTATGAATAATTATTTGATAGCTTTTTTAGCATCATTTTTAAGTTCTCTTGCCTTTTCTTCGGCTTTTTTTCCTAGCCGTATTGCCTCTGCACTTGCACCCTCAAATGGATGGGTAACAGTGTCGACAAGATCGTCATAGTTGTCGTGCAAATACTCTTTGTATTCCTGACCTCTTTTGACAATTTTATTTCTGGTTGTAGAACCTTTGTTTGGGGCAATCAAAATACCGGCAAGTACGCCTGCGGCACCAACGAGAAACGTGGTCGCTATAAATGATAATGCTCTCATATTTTATTCCTGTTATTTTAGTGTATAAATGCAATATGTCTTCCAACATCACATTATTTATTCCGATTTGCCGGGTCATCGTTCAAATACATGGTGTCATATAACCATAATTTGAACGCTGATTTAAGTTTATATTAAATTACCCGCCTGCCTTGTATTACTTGTAGTAGAACAGCTATTACAGCAATAACTAACAGAACATGGATAATGCCGCCGGCACTGTAGCCAATAAAACCAATTAACCAAGCGACTACCAGAATTACGGCTACGATGTATAAGAGATTTCCCATGATGTATTATATTTTGCGTTATTATTGAGTTCGTGTATTAGACGTACTACTAGTAGTTCTTCGATTAGAAAAGAAATTATTCAGTGAATCACCAAGGTCATCCAATCTATCGTTGAAGCTTGTTTGGAAACTATCCCAATTATCTCTGCTTGAGGCATTAAAATTGTCAATTTCTCGTTTCAGTTCGCGATGAGTTTCTTCGTGTGCTCTCAGCCTGGCTTCATGCTCTGAACGAACTTTCAGATCAGTTTCTTTATTTAATTCAGTGCGAATTTCACTGATTTTCCGATTGTACTCTGTCATTCTGTTCGAAGCGTCTAATCGGTAAACTCTGAGTTCCGAGTCAACTTCGGCTTTAGCAATATCTCTATCTCGGTTAGCTTCTATTACCGAAACCTCGGCATTTTCCATCTTATTCGATGGTCTATCGCACCCAATCACCGCAACTGATGCTGCAAGAATGATGGATATTAGTATTTTGGAGTATTTCATAGGTAGTGTGTTTGGTTGATTGATGATGTTTTACACAGATGGGGTTTCCGGATGGGTTCGAACCCGTGTTCGGTTCTCTCATCACGCCCTTGTGGATTCATTGCTATATGTTTTATGTGTAACTATGCTACACAACTACAATGTCTGTGATGTTTGGCAGATGAGTGTTATACGCTGACTTTAACGAATTGTATATTTAACAGTTTGATAACGTGTTTGTTGTTATTTCCCAACACCAAAAACACTATCTGAGGGTCATAATGGGCGCTTTCCATTAAAAACAACGTGTTTTCAAGTGGTAATAAGCCTAATAAGTGATTTTTTTGCTTTTTTTGTTTTTTGAAGTATCAGCTTGTCATGTTGCCTGACTAAACACCGATAGATCGGCCCCAGAAGTGATTAAAGCGCGATTACTGCATTTTTGCAACAAAATTCAGATTAAACATAACATCTTGAGCAATTCGATTATTTAGATTGGTATTCGGTTAGTTAATTAATCAAATGGAGCAAATAATGAATACTCAAATCGATCAAAACCAAAACAAAGATCAGAATCAAAAGAATCAAGATCAAAAGAATCCTAATCTCAAACGAGATAGAGATAAAGAAAATGATCAAAAAGGCAAAAACCAAAAAGTTTAAGCTTTGCTAGATCATTTAAACGGACTCCTGATTAATTTCAGGGGTCCGTTTTTTTATGCTTTCACTAGATGATTCTGACGATATTAAATCAATACGTGTCACTATTAATACGTATACTTGAGCTTCAAATAATACATCTGCACATACTGTCTATACCTTATGAGTTCCAATATTCAAGAATTAGAGAAAGCCAAAACTCATATCGTTGTTGAAATAATCGAGTACATACCGAATTCTGTGGTCATTAAAACAATCATCAAGAAGAGCACGGGTAATATATCGGCCGTTTCTTTCGACTCAGGGGAAGCTTTATCAGAGAAGATTTCACCTTTCGATACATTTATTCAGATAATAGATGGTGAAGCTGTTGTCGTAATAGAAAACAATTCGCACAAGCTAGTCGTTGGCGAATCCATTATTATTCCTGCACATACGCGAAATATCATCGAGGCAAAAGTTCGCTTTAAGATGCTTTCCACAATTATCAAAAGCGGTTATGATGAAGTAAGTATATAACTTGCTTACCATGCAAACTTTCTAAATCTGTATTTATACATCCTTCTTTCAGTTTTCAGATAAAAATCATCTTATCAGATTAGCTGTTGCCCAGAATTCTATATTTACTTGCCAGATTATACGACTGCAATGTATACAACATGTGCAAAACATGTCACACCTACTGGCATAAACCATTAAATTAGATGGCCAGATAAATTCTACTATACATACAACGCCATACCTGACTTCCCGAAACTCAAAGCTACTTGAGTGGGGACTCTCGCTCCATCAATTACGTCACTCCTTATATTCGTAAACAGATTTTAAAAAGCGTAAAAAATGTAAGTGTATCTGCAATAGATATAACTGATTATAGCTTGAATATTCTTATTTAAATAGTACCACTTAAGTTTTGTTAAACGTCAAGACAAGACAAATTCATCATAAAATAACTATACAATTTTGCGAGGGCGATTACAATGAATGTACAGAATAGAAATGGGGTCAAAATGGGATACTCATG
>JAIUMT010000297.1 GCA_022565415.1 Balneolales bacterium
GAGGCGAAATGATGTCCTAAAACGATAGGAGTTTTGGTGGGCATGTAGTCGACATCGTCGCGGAGTTTGTGGGCTGGCGTTACATTCTCGTCGTTGATTTTGAGTTTGCCTGCGATAAACCGCCCATAAAAGCGATAGGCGAGAGATAACACGACGATAGCGACCACTATAATTGGTATAAGACTCATGACGTTACGACAAAGTTAAATAAGTGACTACACGGAGGATGATGTTGCACAGATTATCGAAAAAACTGAACATTCTCAAAGTTAATGTGTTTAAATCTGTTCACTTAAGTGACGTGCGGGAAATACCATAATCGAATATCATCATATTAATTGCCCGTACGATTGTGTAAATTCTAATGTAATAAATCGAGATTTTGACGCTCTATATAATAGAATGATTTGATAAATCAGGAGATTTGTTTGTATTCAACGCCATAGCAAATTATATCCTTCAGGATATTTTTCAAGATGGCAGATACCAAGCAAATTTACCGTTTTTTTAACGTCCACTAATAGAAGCGTTGACAGATTCGAAAGTTAACCTCAGCGATCATCAACCACTTTTGCTATGAAAATCTTTTTACGCATACTTGCCGGCCTTGCAGTGCTGTTAATCGTTGCAATAACTGCGCTATTTATTTATCTGACCGATGAACGACTCAAGGGATTGGTGATGCCACCCATGAACGAAGCCATTGGCAGGGAAGTGCATGTAGACCGAATCAGCTTCACGCTGTTCAGAACATTCCCAAACTTCGGACTCGTGATGGAAGGATTCGAACTTCCAGATGATGCCGACAGTTACGTAGTTCGTTTCGACGAGTTATTGGTCTCGGTTAACCTCATACCGCTGCTTTCAAACGAAATCAATGTGCGCAGACTGGATTTAATTCGCCCGGATTTACAGTATATGGTGTTTGAAGATGGCACAACGAATATTGATTTTCTACTCGATGAAGCTGAAGAAGACGTGGCCGAGGAAGATGGTCCTGTTATCGACATCAACCGAATTCGTGTAATCGACGGGAATATCCGTTATCGGGACTATGAATCGCTGATGGAAGCCGATTTGCGTGATTTAGACCTTACTATGTCTATTCGTATGGCAGAATTCATCGAAACAGATGTGGATGCGAGTCTGGCCGGACTAACATTGCGAATGGATGGAGCCACAGTTGTCAACGATTTGGCTTTGAGACTAGAGCAAACCTCTGAATTGGATTTGGAAGGTGAAGAACTTCGCATCTCCCGAGGTGTATTCGGCATCCGTGGGCTGGCAATGGATTTATCGGGTCAGATCGCGGCCTGGTCGCAGGATGTGATGCAAGTAGATCTTCAACTTGCTTCTAGTTCAGAAGATTTCGGGGCGTTGCTCGATTTAGTCCCCGACGAGTACCGCGAATACGTTGAGGGAATTCAGACCCGAGGCAGTCTCGAACTCACCGCGTCGGTGGTAGGCGGAGTTGGAGAAGATGTCATACCAGATTTCGATATGGTTCTGCGAGTTGAAGACGGATTTATGCGTCACCCGCAGGCCGAAAAACCTGTCGAGAATGTATTTATATCGCTAACGGCGACCAACAGTCTGGTGGAAATCGCCCGGTTTTCGGCCAACGCCGATGGCAATAATGTGAATCTGAGCGGACGAATTGTCGAGCCGTTGTCGGATGATCCGTCGTTTAATTTCGATGGCGATCTGAACATGGATTTAGCCACAATCGAGTCGTTTTATCCGATTTCGGAACTTGGCGTCGAGCTTCGAGGTCAGATGGCAATGGTGGCCAACGCATCAGGTACACTCGAAACGGTCGAAAATACCAATTTCAATGCGGATGTTACCCTCGAAAACGGCTACCTACGCTATACCGAAGCGCCTCAGCCTGTCGAAGATATTCAGATTCGCTTAACCGCGACCCAAGATCGCGTCGACATATCGTCGTTTCAGGCGCGTGCCTCCGCCAACAGGGTAAATATGAGTGGAAATATTACACAGCCGCTCGACGAAACCCGAACAGCATTCGATATCACAGCCGATATGAACTTCGATTTGTCGACGATCAAGGATTTTTATCCGATCGATGAAGATACCCTCACAGTAAGAGGGATGTTCACATTTGATGGTCGCGCGAGAGGTACCGTGGCCGATGTAGAAAATGCCAACATCAACGGAACACTCACACTGCGCGATGGATTTGTGCAGCACAGAGACATTGCCAAGCCAATCGAAAACATTCAGCTTGCATCAACGCTCACCTCAACTGAGTTCAGAATGTCCCAATTCGGACTCAAAGCCGGCGACAATACCTTCGAAGGTAGAGGAACGGTGCGAAATTACATGGGCGATGCTCCCGAAGTAAATTTGAACTTCAAAGCCGGTGTTAATCTCGACGAAATCGAAGAATTTTATTCGCTTGAGGAATTCATGATCGAAATCGGAGGTCGCGCGACAGCAGAACTGGCCGTTCAGGGTCCGATCGATGATTTCAACGCACTCCGATTTAATGGTGGAGTTCAGTTAATGGACATGAGTGTGCGCGGAGACAGTCTCCCTCAGCCCATAACCAATCTAAATGCAGACTTAACCTTCAGCGATCAGGATGTGCGCTTACGAAAACTCGTAATGCAAATGGGTCAGTCTGACTTCGACATCGAAGGAAACCTCACCCGCTGGCGCAATATGCTTGAAGAGCCGGGATCAGTACGGCCGGCAGTTTTAACCGCGACCTACAAGAGCCGAAGACTGAACATAGATGAGTTCATCGATTGGGAAGATGAAACCGAAATGGATCCGCTTCATATAGAGTTGCCCAATTTGGAAACCCGTTTAACAGCGCGAATAGATACGCTCATTATGATGGGAATCACGATTACAAACATCGACGGCACTGGCGAAACCGATACCGAGAATATCCGAATGCCATCGGCAACGGCCAATGTATTTGATGGAGGTCTCTCTGGCAGACTAGATTGGGAAGTTACCCGACCAGACTACTACAACATCCACTTTGTGGGCGATATCGACGATGTGCGCGCTGAGGCTTTCTTCAAAGAGTTTCAGATGGGAGTGCCCGGGAATTTCCATAATCATATAACGGGTGGATTCACGGCCAACGCCGATTACCGGGCCGGAATGACTGATATGATGGAGCAAGATACCCCGACTATTGTAGCTGATGGTTCATTTAGCATGAACAGAGCCCGATTGCGGGATCATCCGATGCAGGTTTCGGTCGCCAATTTGTTAAACAGCAGCGAACTGCGCGATATGTCGCTCGACGACATGACGGCCAAATTTGCAATATCTGATGGAATCATGACCCTAACCGATTTGAACCTAACCAGTTTAGACATCGGAATGACCATGAACGGAACCCAAAACATGATTGAAGATGAATTGGATTTCAAGCTTCAACTTCGACTTCCTGAGCGCTTTAGCGACAAGATTGCCGCATTGATTTCAGCTGATGCTGTGAATGCCCTCAAAGGCGATGACGGAATTTTAGTGTTGCCGCTCGCAATTGTGGGAACCAGTGAGAATCCACGGGTAACAGTCGACCGAGATGTTGTTCAAAGCATCATTACAGAATACCTGAGAAAGCAAGGTACTGATCGCGTAGAGGATGCCGTTCGGGGTATTTTCCGTGGCATACAGCGAAACTAATAAATTAATGAAAGGATAGAAGTGCAGACGGAACCTGATAAGTTGACAAAATCACAAAGAGAACCTTTAGCCGGAAAAGATTTTGATAAGGTGATGGAGTTGCTCAAGCAATTTCAGTTTGCACTCGACGAGGAAATCGCAGCTGTAAAAGAGCGGCCTTCGCAAGATACGCTGGAGGCCGGCTCCTATGCATCCAATAAGGAAAAAGAGGAGCATGATTACACGTTTAAATCGTCGAATACCGGACTCCGTTTCGCCGAGCAAATCCGCGCCCGAATCGACGGCAAAACGTTCGATGTGAGCTATGTCGACGCCAAAGAAGACGAAATAACGTTGCGTTTCCCTGAGCATATGGGTCCGCAAGTGCCCGAAATCTTCCTGGAATGGGAGAATGATTTCGTATTGCGCAAAATGCAGGATCAGCTGAGATTGATCCAATCGGCCGAGCGCGACGAACACCTCATGCGGATTCGCGATCTATTTTTCCCAACGCCCGCATCTCGTGTGGAACCTGCCAAAACCGAGTATGCGCGTAAGCTTTACGAAATGGGCGATGTAGAATATCACCACGATGGTAAGCGCAACGACGCCCAGCAGGAAGCAATCCAAAAAGCGATTTATAATCCGGTGAGTTTTGTGTGGGGTCCGCCCGGAACCGGAAAAACATCCAC
>JAIUMT010000298.1 GCA_022565415.1 Balneolales bacterium
AATGTTTGGACGTATCGGAATTACACTACTTTAGGCGGTTGTAGTCATGTAATTGGTTGTGATCTTGCAAGGTGGGAGGTAATTCAAGCTAATTCCTCATCAGAAAAGGGACAATGCGGTCAAATACATGCCAAAATCATTAGAAGTACAGGTATTAGAGAAATCACATTTGAATTGTGTATGAAAGATAATGTACTCACCCGTTTCCCTGGAACTGCGTTTGGGAATATGTTTGCTGATGGGGATATAGACTCGGAGATTCTGGCAGATTTTAACAAGTTTACTTGTGATGATACAGGGTTATGTGAGGCATGGCCAGTGCGTGTGTACACGAATAAAGTGGATACTATGATGAGAAGAATGCAAAATATGAACCATCCTAATGATGAGTTATATGATGTGTACACTTTTGATACCAGAGATGGGGTTGAACAAGGAGGAGCCTGGTGGGGATATGATTATGATACCCATAGCTACCGAAATGGAGTGGGTTACACAACTTGGGGTACAACTTACGGTGATGCTTTTGGTTACCCTGGGTTAGCAGGTCACTACTTAGATGGCGTTCTCACCGGCGACACTACGTTTATTCGCACGACATCAATAGAAATGCCTGATGAACTTCCACGGGAGATTCAGCTCAGTGCTTATCCAAATCCGTTTAATCCCGCCACCACACTCAACTATGAAATCACTGAAGCAGGACATACCACGGTTCGGGTGTTTGATTTGCATGGCCGTAAGGTCACTACATTAATCGATCAGATACAGACCTCAGGTGCGCATCAGATAGCATTCGATGCACGTTCACTCTCGAGCGGAGTCTATTTAGTAGAACTCCAATCCGCCGGACTCCGAACTGTGCAAAAAATCACCCTCATGAAATAGATTTGGAAGGTCCCGCATCTCGCTTCGCTCGTGCGGGAAGACGGTTAGTGGTTGTGCTTGTGGGGGACGACGCTATATAGCATGGTCATCGCGCACTTGATGCGCGATCTCTTTGTTATGGGATGGATGTAGAATTGAGAGATCCCGTATCTCGCTTCGCTTGTACGGGAAGACGGTTAGTGGCTAGGCTCGTAGGGATGACGTAAATGTTGGAGATCCCGTATCTGCGCTGCGCAGCAATGTCTTCGCGCACTTGATGCGCGATCTCACTGTTATGATATGGATGTAGAATTGGGAGATCCCGTATCTCGCTTCGCTCGTACGGGATGATTTTGTTTTTCGAAGCGGGATGACCGAATAAAAAAAGCCGGGACTTTTGGTCCCGGCTTGGAAACTGTCAAAACTATAAATCTATCAAATCTATAAATCTATCGAATCTATCAAATCTATCGAATCTATCAAATCTATAAAACTGTCAAATCGATCGAATCTATAAAACTATGATTTTATCAAAACCATGTATCTATAAAACTGTACTACTATCAACACTATTCAGCGATTCGATCAATCAAGATGTCGTAGTACAGCGTGTCGTTTCTGAACTGACTCTGTGGATCACCACCGTAGCCTAAACTAGGCGGAATAACCAACGTAACCTTACCACCTTCCTTGAGTCCAACAACACCTTCACGAAATCCACGAATGGTCGAAGATATCAGAAACTCATTTGGCTCTAAGCGGTTGTTTGCGTAGGTACTCTGAACGATAGTCCCATCAGCCAAACGAAATGTGTAATACAGAAAAACACGATCTCGTTCTGTGATTGTGAATTGACCACTACCTTCATCATGACGATAAATTACAAGGCCATTGCTTCGGACTTCTCTTTCTACACTTAGTGTATCGTACGGCTCGGGAACCATGCTGAAATCATCCTGAAATGAAAATGGATCGGTTTCGTCGCAGGCGACAAGGCTCACGATCATGATTAAGGCTACTGCAAGTGGAAATGAATATCTCATAAAGTATAATGCGGGTTGGTGATTTTTATTAAAATGTTCGAAAAAAGTGTGGTGTTTTACACATGCTAAACGCAGATAACAGCAAATGATTGTTATTTCATGCTATCTGGTTTGCCGTCTTTGCCCCAGATTTTCCGGTCGCGGCGTTTGTTGGTAACTTTACTGATCCAGATGGCAACTTCGTATAGTAATACCAGCGGAATGGCCAGTAACATTTGCGAAACTGGATCGGGTGGAGTTAGAAAGGCAGCTAAAATAAGACAGACAACGAGGGCTATCTTCCTGTTTTTCTTTAGGAATTCTGGTGTCAGGAGTCCGACTTTCGATAATCCATAACTCACAACAGGAAGCTGAAATATGAATCCGGATGTCATCGTCCACATCGTCAGCGATGAAAAGTAGGCCGTTATATCGAAATCATTTCGTACCGCCTCAGATAACTGAAATGTCGCGAAAAACTGCACCGCAAATGGAGTCAAAATCAGGTATCCAAATAGTAGGCCGCGCGTGAACATGAATGTGATGAAGGTCACAACAAATGTGCTGCCTTGTTTTTCTTCGGTTTCGAGGGCCGGCTCGAAAAATGCCCATAATTGATAGAAAAACAGGGGTGAGCCAATAATTACGCCTACTACAAAGAGCGTCCCCCAGTAGCTAAAAAACTGACCGGGAAGCGTTCTGTTTTGCAATACCAAGTCGACCGAGTCCAATCCCATGAGTTTATACATGAAGAAATCCGCTTTGGCCGGACCCAACAAAACTTCATCAATAAAAAACTCCGAGAAAATGAACGCAATTATGATTCCCACCATCACACCAGCCAATCCTTTCAGAATTCTCCATCGCAACTCCTCAAGATGATCCAGGAATGACATCTCTATCAACATTTTTGGCGCTTCTGCCTTCGGAGGGATGCTATCCATGATTTTTCTCTGGGATGTGCCTTGGCTCATTATTGATTTCCGGAGTTATGCGGTTGTTACGAAATCGTATAGTGGAAATCGCTCGCAAATTGCATGAACATCCTGCTTTACTTGCTTGATTGTGGACTCGTTGGTCGGATTTTGAATCACACGGTCGATTAATTCTGCAATTGTTCTGAAGTCGCTTTCTTTGAGTCCGCGGGTGGTCATGGCTGGGGCGCCGATTCGGATTCCGGATGTTACAAACGGACTTTCAGTGTCGAATGGAACCATGTTTTTATTTACGGTGATTTCGGCCTGTCCGAGGGCTTCCTCAGCTTGCTTTCCGGTAACGCCTTTGTTGCGTAAATCAATCAGAATGAGATGATTGTCGGTTCCGCCGCTGATTAAATTGTAGCCAAGTTCGGAGAATCGCTCGCCCATTGCTTTGGCATTATTCAGAACTTGCTGCTGATATACCACGAAATCGGGTTCGAGGGCTTCTTTATAAGCCACGGCTTTTCCGGCAATGATGTGCTCTAATGGTCCGCCTTGTGTGCCCGGAAAAACACCGGAATCGAATAGTTCAGACCATTTCTTGGTTCTTCCAGATTTCGGAGCTACTACACCGAGTGTGTTTTCTGCATCTTTGCCGACCAGAATCATTCCCCCGCGCGGACCGCGAAGTGTTTTGTGTGTGGTTGTGGTAACGACATGACAGTGTGGAAGGGGGTCGTTGAGCAATTTAGCGGCGATGATACCGGCTGTGTGGGCCATATCCATCCAAAGCAACGCTCCGGCTTCATCGGCAATTTGGCGAAATGCTTTGTAATCGAAGTCTCTGGTGTAAGCTGAGGCACCGATCGATATCAGCTTGGGTTTGTGTTTTTTGGCAGCATCCCGAACGGAATCCAAATCGATTCTGCCGGTCTCTTTGTCGACTCCGTAGAATTTGGCGTTGTACTGAATTCCGGAAAAGTTAACAGGGGAGCCGTGCGTGAGGTGTCCGCCGTGACTAAGATCAAGGCCGAGGAGTGTGTCTCCGGGCTTTAGCAAAGCCAGGTAGACTGCAGCGTTGGCACTGGCGCCCGAGTGAGGCTGTACATTCACCCAATCTGCGTTGTACAGTTTCTTTGCGCGTTCACGAGCCAAATCTTCGATCTGATCTACGAATTCGCAACCACCGTAGTAGCGCTTGCCCGGTAGGCCTTCGGCGTACTTGTTTGTCAAGGTAGAGCCACATGCCTCCATACCCGCTCGCGAGGTGAAATTCTCAGATGCGATTAACTCGAGACCGTAGTTTTGTCGCTCGGTTTCCTTTTGAATGAGGTTGTAAATATCCGGATCGTGGTTTTTAAGCGTTTTCATGCAGCAAATTGGTAATTAAAGATTGATTCCTGGGATATGATGGAAATGCAATTAACAATGAGAAGTAGTAGAATGAATTTTCCGGACACGATTTTCGTGACGTCCGCCTTCGAAAGTGGTCGTAAGCCAGCTTTCGAT
>JAIUMT010000299.1 GCA_022565415.1 Balneolales bacterium
TGTTTTACAGCTTTTAACTGATTCAGACTTTGTGGATATTAATGCTAAATAACTGAATCTGCGAGTCTAATCTATGCTCATAATTGATGTCTTATACAACCTGGCTGTACTCATAGCGATATGTGTGGTTTCGGGATTTATAGACAATCGATTCTCTCGATCAACGCTTAGAGGCAAGCTGCTTCAAGGACTACTATTCGGGTTAGCTGCCGCCGTTGGCATGATTTTCCCCTATGCCGCAATTGGGGATGCCATCTTTGACGCCAGAACGGTAGTTATTAGCACCGGAACCCTGTTTTTCGGTCCGCTTGCTGGTGTTATTGCCATGGGATTTGCCATTATTGCCCGTGTATATATTGGCGGCGCGGCTACATTGGCCGGCATAGTTGTCATCAGTTTGAGTTTTGCTATCTCATATGGATTTTATGTCTACCAGAATAAGCGAAGGGCAAAGTACAGCGTTAGCTTTTTATTCTTGATGGGATTATTGGTTCATCTTGCCATGCTCGCCGTTTTATATACGATGTTGTCTGAAGAAGCATTCACAGGATTCTTTGGGAGTTTCGCCAGCACAGTTATTGTGTTTTATCCGCTGGCAACAATTCTAATCGGGAAGGTTCTGAATGATCATTTTACGAGCAAGGGGCTAATTGATCAACTCAAATTAAGCGAGGAAATTCTATCTGTAAGCTTATCTGAGAAAAAAGTATTACTCTCAGAAATCCATCATCGGGTGAAGAATAATCTGGCCATTATTTCCAGTCTTTTGTCGCTTGAATCGGATACATTTTCTAATCCCGAGACCCGAACTGCCCTGGAAGAAACAGAAAGCCGAATTCGGTCTATGGCTCTGATTCACGAACTTATTTACAGCAACGAGAACTACAATTCCATCGATTTTTCGATGTTTCTGCATAAGCTAGACAACGTAATTACGTCCGTTTTCAGCGAGCCAGGCAAGACCATCGAAACCGAAATACACAGCGAAAACATTTATCTCGATCTGAATACTTCCATTCCCTGCGCGTTAATTGTGAACGAACTGTTCACCAATGCCTACAAACACGCATTTAAAAACCGCACATCAGGTAAAATCTCCATTCATTTTTCTGAAAAAGATGGCATGCTAGAATTCATCATGCAAGACAACGGGGTTGGCATGGATAACCCAGAGAAGTTATTGCAGTCCAGTTCATTCGGAATAACCATCATCAACGGACTTGTCGAACAATTGCAGGGTACGATCCAGGTAAGCGGCGGCAAAGAAGGACTAAAATCGCATATCAGATTTCCGAAAAAGGATTAAAAAATTGGTTAAACAGTTGAAAAAGCGATTCCACAACCGGCATTAATCCTTTTTTGTATAGTACTATTCATGCCTGTATATCTTATATTTACACATCATTTTTTAATCATACACACATTATAGTATTTGTCAAATGGCACGTGTTGAAGTTGTGATGCCCAAAATGGGCGAATCCATCATGGAAGGTACCGTTATTGAATGGACTAAATCGGTGGGTGATACTATTGAGCAAGATGAAACTCTTCTTGAAATAGCAACCGATAAAGTTGATTCTGAAGTACCCTCTCCTGCATCTGGAACAATCGTAGAAATCCTGGCTGAGGTTAACGACACCATCGAAGTGGGTAACGTTATCGCTATCATCGAAACCGATGCCGACACTGCAGCATCTGCCTCCAAAGATGCGCCTGCAAAAGAAGAAGAAGCTCCTGCTGAGGAAGACTCTGCCGAAGCTTCCGAGCCAGAACCAGCCGCCGAAGCTCCCGCGAAGGCAGCCGATTCTGAAGAGCCAAAAGCTCCCAAAGGCGACACTCCTCCTCAGCGCGAAGGCTCAGATGGTCGATTCTACTCACCTCTTGTACGCTCTATCGCCAAAGAAGAAGGCATTTCAATGGAAGAATTGGAGTCTATTGATGGCTCCGGTGCTCAGGGACGTGTTAGCAAGCAAGATGTACTCGATTTTGTAAAAAACCGATCTACTTCAAAAAGTGCTCCCGCTTCCAGCGCAAAACTTTCCAAACCAGTCGACAAACCTGCTGCCAGCGAGCAACCCGCCGACAAATCCAAAATTTCTGCCGGCGAAATCAAGGTCAACTGGCCATCTACTAATGTGGAAGTCATCAAAATGGACCGCATGCGCAAGCTTATTGCCGAGCACATGGTTCGTTCCAAGCAGACCTCCGCACATGTTACCACGTTTGCCGAAGCCGATGTAACCAACATGGTTGCCTACCGCGAGAAGAACAAGGGTCGTTTCCAACAAGAAAACGGATTCAAACTCACGTTTACGCCATTCATTATTGAAGCGACCATTCAGGCATTGCGCGAATATCCGCTGATGAACAGTTCGGTAGATGGCGAAAACATCATTCTGAAACGTGATATCAACTACGGTATCGCAGTTGCTCTTGGCGAATCGGGAAGCGGCGGATTGATTGTTCCTGTTCTCAAAAATGCAGGCGAAATGAACCTGCACGGACTCGCCCGCGCTACCAACGACCTGGCTAAGAAGGCTCGTAACAAGCAACTTACTCCAGATGATCTTACAGGCGGCACGTTCACCCTTACCAACTACGGAAGTGTAGGAAACCTAATGGGAACTCCGATTATCAATCAGCCTCAAGTAGCCATTTTCGGCACGGGAGCTATTAAAAAGCGTCCGGTTGTTATGGAAACTGAAGTTGGCGACGTAATTGCCATCCGTCACATGTTGTACCTGTCCATGAGTTACGATCACCGGATTATTGACGGTGCCCTCGGCGGAGCGTTCGTGCAACGCGTGGTTCAGTTACTCGAGAGTTTCGATCCGAATCGGTCAATTTAACACAGCTGGCACTTGTGTCAAATCCTGATTAAATTTGGATCTCTTACTTACAACGGCATTGGACTTTGGTCTGATGCCGTTTTTTTTCGCCTATTCGCACGTCTATGAACGTTTTAAACACCATCTCCGATATTCGCAGCGCGCTGGATAATCCCCGACGGCAGGGCAAAACTATCGGACTTGTTCCCACCATGGGGGCGCTTCACGAAGGTCATATCTCTCTCATTTCTGAGGCGAGAGCTACATGCGATTTCGTGGTAGTCAGTATTTTTGTGAATCCCACTCAGTTTGGTCCGAACGAAGACTTGGATCGATATCCCCGAACCCCTGAAACCGACTTAGAAGCCTGTCGCAATGCCGGAGTAGATTACGTGTTTCATCCATCGGCCAACGAAATGTATCCAAATCCGGATTTTGTTCGATTCAATATCGTGGAAATGGCCGATCATCTTTGCGGATTTACACGTCCGGGACATTTCAACGGCGTGTTGCAGGTTGTGAACAAGTTTCTGCAAATTGTGCAGCCAACCGACGCCTGGTTCGGACAAAAAGACATACAGCAGTTTATTCTGATTGAAACCATGGCACGTGAGTTCAACATTCCGGTGAGAATCCATCGTGGAGAAACGATTCGGGAGTCGGACGGACTTGCCCTCAGTAGCCGGAACCGGTATCTGAGCGAATCGGAGCGGGGCGTGGCTGGAAGTTT
Source organism: Balneolales bacterium (assembly GCA_022565415.1). Classification (GTDB taxonomy): domain Bacteria; phylum Bacteroidota; class Rhodothermia; order Balneolales; family HLUCCA01; genus HLUCCA01. Next base: position 3,559 of record JAIUMT010000299.1, read on the forward strand.
GTATGCAACGCTGCAGTTCGTGAGCGGGACCATTTGGAGCAGCGGCGCGGTGGGTGGTGGCGACCACTGGACGGGCGAGGGGCGGCCTGATAATAAAGCTGTCTTGCCGGAAGAACGTGAGGAATCGATTTTGGCCGATGAGCAGGTTTTGATGCGGGTAATTGCAGAGGGTAAGGCGATGCTGACCGCAAGTGGTTTCAAAATTGACTATCTTTCGGTGGTAGATTACAGCACGTTACAGCCTCAGAATCGGATTGTTTCGGGCAGGAAGTACATTGTTGCCGCGGCGGGCTGGCTTGGTAAAACCCGTCTCATTGATAATATTATTGTTTGATTTTTTTCGACTTTTATGACTATTGAACTTTTTAAATCGAAGCTGCATATGGCGACCGTTACGGAAGCCAATTTGTATTATGAGGGCAGCATTACGATCGATCAGGACCTGCTGGATGCGGCCAAATTGTTGCCGTACGAGAAGGTTCAGGTGGTGAATGTGAATAATGGCTCGCGGCTGGAGACGTACACGATTCCGGGTCCGCGGGGGAGTAAGGTGATTTGCCTGAATGGTCCTGCAGCGCGGTGGAATACCGTTGGCGACCGGGTGATTATCATATCGTATGCTCAGCTAACGCCCGAGGAGGCGCGTGCGCACAAGCCCCATGTTGTGATTTAAAAAAACGAAACCGAGCCGGTTAAA
>JAIUMT010000300.1 GCA_022565415.1 Balneolales bacterium
AACGCGTATCCCTAATTAGATAGGGTTCAAAACCAGATCGATGGCATCCTTTCAGCGATGCAATATTGCTCATATTCACAAATGTAATAACCCATCGTGCATTTATGTCCTCAGCCTTCTCGGCAATAAGTGCCATAGCCATGGGCATTATCCGCAAACCCCGGTAACCAGGATGACTGTACGCACCTTCAAGAAGCGCTTCAGATTTATCCAGCGCCGGAAATACACCCTTAAAGAACTTTTTAATTATTCTGTTATGATCCGATCCGATAAGCCACTGCATGTATCTGGGTTTATCATTCACCGTAACGGCAACATAACACGTTGGGAGGTTTGCCTCTACCATACTTAGCTGGTTCGCAAGAATTCGCGGATTTGTCTCCGGATTATTCACGGGATCCAGTAATTGCGTAACGTCGGTTTGTGTTAGCTCACGAATATGCATCTTTATTTTCGCAGGAGGTGCTTCGAATCTTGTCTCCAGGTCTCTTCGAAGGCCATACGATAAAGTATGAGAATAAAGACGTGCTCGTAACTCATTAAACAGTACTCTGTAGTACCCTCTTTCAATCAAATGAAATACATTATAAATTTTTGAAGCCATACGTGTTTGATTTAACCCAATTTGATGTGGTTATGATAATATTGCGCTAGTGTTCATTACCACTAACTTCCAAATTGAAATGATTGAATACAGGCCCCTCCTCAACGTTACTGGTGTAGATATCGTGAAACGAAATGTTAATTTTCTTAATTGAAATCTTGTTTTGGTAAGCAATTTGTTGGATACGTTTGAGATTTTCGCACGGGATATTGTCATCGCACAGATAAATAGACTCGATATTATGACTCGTATGCGTTTTCGGTAAACTCCAATGGCCGCCTAGAATGGGATATCCATAAATTAGTTTCCCTTCAAGACCGGGGTCATCATCCAGAAAACCAACTACTTTTAAATTATTATTGGGTGCGTTGAGAATACTTTGCAATGCGAGGGCACCATTATCTCCAGCCCCATATATCAGAATGTTTTTTCCTGATGGTTTATCTCTGTTAAACCAGAACCTCAGAGCCTGATATCCAACTCTGTAACCAACCAGGAATGTAAGCAGGAAGTAAAAGTCGAAAATTAGAAACTGAATGGTTTCCATCAGCGGGAGATATTCCAAAAACAGCAACACAATTCCCGTTAGGCCCACTGCAGAACCGATAGAGGCAATGATATGAAGTGCGCTTCCCAATCCGAATTGGTTTATTTTTTCGCGATAAAGCCCGGTTAACTTGAAAACAATTAGCTGAATTGGTAGCATCGTTAGCAGAATTAGCGTGTAGCTTAAGTCTTGCGCCACAACGGGATTTACCTGAGAAACCAAGTAATAACTGAGGGAATACGAAATGAAAACAAATAGAATATCGGCAAATATATTCCACTGAGATCGTTTAAGCACCCATTTTTCGAAGAATGGCATCATCAACCCATTATTGAATATCGCCATTTCGTAGTATCTCAGCTTCTTGATGCAAAAGACGAGGATGAGTCCGAGAGACAGGGCTATGGTTACCGACCGCTGTAAGGAGTCGATTTGGGTGAACAGAAACGCACTGAATGCAAAGAACGCCGAGACCATGTACAGCACCAATACGGCGCGTCTATGGGTAAATCCCAACGATAGCAGCTGATGGTGTATGTGGTATTTGTCTGGGGCAAACATCCCGTTCAGACGCCGGCGTATGGATTGGGTTGGTTTGTCTGGATCTCGATGGAGGAAACTGCCAATCAATCTTCGAACCATCGAAATCAACGTATCGGTTATCGGTAAAAGCAGAATCAATATTGGAAGCAGGACGGTAAATCCAGTCGAAATCTTGGCCGTACTTTGAATGGAGAGCAAGGCCAGGGCGAAACCAATGGTGAGACTGCCCGAATCTCCGAGAAATATTTTTGCCGGATTGAAGTTATAGCGCAGAAATCCAACCAGGGCTCCTGCAACAATCAGGGCGAAAACAGCCGCTTCAACCTGACCCGACATCACCGTTATCACAAAAATTGAGGTACAGGCAATTACGGCCACTCCCGATGCCAGCCCATCCAGTCCGTCGATTAGATTAAATGCATTGGTGATGCCAACTATCCAGAGTACCGTAATGGGTAGGTCGAATAACCCCACGTCGAACACGCCCATCCCGAGGGGATTGGTAACATTCGAAATCTTGAAGCCGGCAAAGTAAATTACTACCGCTATAATGAGCTGAACTCCGAACTTCACAAAAGGCGTAAGCGGCTTAATGTCATCCCAAAATCCGAGCCCGAACAGGCAAAGGAAACAGATAATAACGATTATCGCAGAATGATTTCCATCAAACAGGTAGGGTAAGAAATCGCGGAAAATTAAGCTCAAAGCGAATACGGTGATGGCTACACTCATAAAAACTGCCATCCCTCCGATTCGTGGCATCACAGTTTTATGAACTTTGCGTGGGTCGGGGGCATCCGTCGCACCTATCTTGTTCGCGAATACGATTACTTTTGGAGTTAAAACCAGCGCAAGAAGTAGCGGTAGCACAAATGCGATGATGTACAAGGGTATCATTGGGGTCCTTGTGATCTGCTTGAAATTATGAAGATTGATTTAATCATCTTGGTAGGGTAATTGCCAGTTCATTGAAAAAGGGAGATGCTGACATTGAATGAGTCCGCCTTGCGATAGCAAAGCTCCCTGCACGATTGCATTTTTTAGCTGGCGCACGTTTCCGGGCCATCTGTGGGAAATACATTCTTGCACGGCTTCATCCGAAATGCTAAGATCAGACCATGAGGGCTCTGAGTATCGGGCTTCTTCGATGAACAGCTTGATGAATGCGGGAATATCTTCCCGTCTCTCTCGCAACGGAGGAACCATGATGGAGATGGGATTTAGCTCAGTTAGCAGCTTATCCCACGCTTCCGTTTTCATGAAATGTTGATATGTATCCTGACTTATTGAGATTATTAATCGGGGGGATGTCGACAGGTTATAGCGAAATAACTGATTACATCCGTGTATGTACGAGTCGATTATGTTGAGCATTAATGAGGTGGTGAGCTCAGAAAATTTGTTGAGATACAAAATGCCATTACTCGTTTTTTCCAGAAGATCATACCTCAATAGAACGTGTTCATTTTCGACCCGAAGTTGCTCCCAAAATGCATCCTTGAATTCTTCTTCGTTGGTGTTTATGCAATAGAAGGAGTGAAACGGACCGTTAGAACGACTGCTATATCTGTGAATAGCGTCTGCCAGACTTCTTTTGCCAACTCCAATTTCACCTATTAATACAAGATGCTTTTCGTGCCTGGCAATGTTTTGCACTTTTTGATAAATATCTTTCATTAACGGACTTTTAGTCTGAAATCCGCTATCGTATAGAATATCAGACTGTTGAATCGGCGCGATGTTTTCTTTAAGTAGCCCCATATGGTTTATATTTGTATGGTTATGCTTAGCTGATGAAACTGCTCGCCAATGCTATCGTGTGGGGCGAACATGTAATCTACCTGGAAGTGTTTGGCATTTAAACCAAATCCTGCCCGGGGTATGAACAGCGATTCATCAAAGTTTGCCATTACGCCACCTCTGAGATTTATCGCCGGAATTGGAGTGACTTCCACCCCACCTTTGTACCACAATCCGTTTTCGCCAAAACGCTTTTCATTCGAGAATGAAATTCCTAAGTAGGTGCGTTCTTCGATCGGAAACCGAAAGGTTAATCCAATTTCCAAGGCTTGACGGGCCATGCGTCGTTCGTATGTAGTTTCTCCAGTTTCGAGCGTTTCGTAGCGAATTTCATCACCCAATCCTCGAAATACCATGCCATATGAAACAGCTCCATCAGGCATATAAACCAAACCGAAATCTGCGACATAGTTCCAGAGTCCAGATTCATCGTCTGATGTCAAATAGGATACATGCTGCACCGCGACTATGCTAAAGTAGTCGCTTATCGATATGGCATATGCTAATTCAGCCCGATATGCCATGAAGTCCAATTCGGGCAATGAATTATTATTTATGTGCATGCTTTCATGCGCCTGATGTATCAGACCAAGTCGGGCAGTGAGGTGATGCGAGCCCATGCTTAGGGTTGGCATGGTGAGATCGTGAATCAAGAGATTGTTAACCCAGTTCTGATTGGTACTTAATTGAAAGTACAGTGGGTCGCCGTAAAGTCCGGAAAGCGCAGCGTTCACACCAATAGATGGTCTGCC
>JAIUMT010000301.1 GCA_022565415.1 Balneolales bacterium
ACTACCACTTCCGAATGTAGAAACTCGGGCAAAATCATTAGCTGGACTGAAAGAAGCACCTTGATTACCTGTCACTCCATAGCTCAATCGAACAATCAAATTGCTCAAAAAGTCTACGTCAGATAGGAAATCTTCGTTTGTTGCAATCCAAGATGTACCCACAGACCACAAGTACGCATATTTGTTCTCTGGGCCGAATCGTGAAGATCCGTCACGTCTGATAGATGCACGTACGTTGTATTTCTCATCAAATGAGTAATCGGCGATTGCAAGTATAGACCAAAGCGCATTTTGTGTAAAGCTTCCACCAACACCTGGGATCAAGTTGTTTGTAGGTGAACCTGGTGTGATTGAAGCTGGCGTTGCACCTAGAAGTGGGCTCAAACCGTAACCAGTATAACCAAATTGTTGGTAATGTGATTTCACAAACTCATTACCAGCATACAAATCTAACTGATGGCGACCTTGAAACTCTGTTCTATAACGAACATTCGTATTAGAAGTGAAGAAGGTCAATCGGTTTGTACTACGGCTGAGTAGACCTGAGTTACCTTGAGTAACCAATGAACCAGCGTAGGAAGTAGGACTTACCCAACGGCTGAAATATCGCTCGCGAAAATCAAGACCAAACTCTTGCCCAACAATGAAATCACCAAGATTTAATCTGGCATATGTACTACCAACAAACTTGATTTCGTTTCTATCGTTCGTGTCTTTGTCAAGTCGGTCAAAAGAGTTTGCTCCAGTGCGTCCACCACCAACTAATACATTGCCATCGTCATCACGAACTCTTTCGTATGGATTCGCAAGATATACAGCAGCAAACGGGTTAGCTAAAGCAACAGCAGACTCAGACTCTGTGAACGATGACTCACTGTAGTTACCTGAACCACTAAAACCAACGTCAAGACGATCGGTAGCAGTAATATCGGTGTTAACACGAAGTGAGTAGCGATTCAAGCCGGTACGTAAACCAATACCTTCATGCTCAAAAATACCACCATAAATGAAGTAACGAACACGCTCGTTACCACCTGAAACACTTAAGTTGTGTTGCTGGGTGATACCTGTACGGAAGAATACATCTCTCCAATCGGTGTCAATTGCTAACAAATCAGCTCTGGATTGAGCAGCAGCGTCAGGGTTAGCGGCATTAGCAGGGTTGTTTGGAGATGTTGTCCAACCAGGACCCGTTCTGATGATTTCCTCAAAACGAAGCTTCTCTTCTGTGTTCATCATATCGAACTTAAACTCACCAACTTGAGAAACCCCAAGCTGACCAGAATAACGTACTTGTGATGGTCCAGAACGTCCACGTTTGGTTTGAATAAGAATAACACCGTTTGATCCACGTGCACCATACTGTGCAGTTGCACTGGCATCACGAAGTACGGTAACACTTTCAAAATCGTTTGGGTTCATAGAAGCGAAATCTCCAGAGTTGATAGGAACACCATCAACGACATATAGAGGAGAGTTGCTTGAGTTAATTGAACCTGTACCACGAATTCGAACTGTTGCTGAAGAACCTGGCTGACCAGAACCGGTGGTAATAAACACACCTGGTGTACGTCCTTGTAATGCTTGCTCGAATGAACCAGTTGGAGTAGACTCGATACGAGCTGCACTTACTGTTGTCATGGAACCGGTAATTCGGCTTCGGCTAAGCTCTGTGTATCCGGTAACGATTACTTCTTCAAGACCAACTAAATCTTCACGTAAGCGAAGATCGAGTGTGTTTTGAGGAGAATCAATGGTAACACTCAGATTTTGCTGAAGGAAACCAACATATGTAACTCGAACTGCGTACGTACCGTAAGGTATATTAGCAACAGTAAACTTTCCGTCAATGCCGGATGCAGCACCGCGAGAAAGCTCTTGTATCAGGATGTTTACTCCTGTCAATGGCTCTCCCGTTCTTTGATCTACTACTGTACCTGTAAGCGATCCTGATTGCGCAAACGCAAACGAGACCAGAAACAGATTAAGTAATAAACCTAATCGTAACTTTTTAATCATAGACGACCTCTAGTAATTAATTTTGTTAAGGTTTTTAAGACTATACTTCTTTCGACACAAATATTTATAGCCTTAGAAATGATCATCCGCTATGCAAATTTGATGCATGCGGCTGAATAGAACAATATATTGAGTTCAACTCTAATGTCAAACAATAATGATTAAAAAATGCGCACCAGATAATTATCAGAGCATTTTCACAATTATTTTGACCTACTCTCTTTGGTGCTTTAACTCTTTAAAATAAACAGGGTTACTCAAAAAAGCCCGTGCTTATCCCAATGCTACATCCAAGGTCATCATAACAGCAAATCCGATCATCCCTCCCATCGTTGCAAAGTCTGCATTTCCATTTCTGTGCGATTCGGGAATTACCTCTTCGATTACAACAAATATCATAGCTCCGGCAGCAAAACTTAACGCGTACGGTAGTACTGGCTGGGCCACAATCACCAATAATGCCCCTAGAACGGCAAATATTGGCTCAACTACGGCCGAAAGCTGACCATAATTGAACGCTTTCCATTTCGGCATACCATCACGGTGCAACGGCGCCGATACCGCCATACCCTCTGGAAAGTTTTGAATGCCAATTCCCACTGCCAATGCTATTGCTCCGGCCATTGTCGCTTCGGGCATTCCAAGGGCAACGGCGCCAAATGCTACTCCTACTGCCAATCCTTCTGGAATATTGTGCATTGTCATGGCGCTGATAAGCAACGTACTTCTTCTCCATTTCGACGGAATCCCTTCGGCCTCTTTGAGCGGCGCACCTATGTGTAAGTGAGGTAGAACGGCATCCAAACCGCGAATGGCAAAGCCTCCTAATAAGAATCCGGTTACTGCCGGAACCCAAACGGGAACTGGCCCACCTTCCGACATCGCAATGGAAGGCTCGAGCAACGACCAAAAACTTGCCGCAATCATTACGCCACCGGCAAAGCCTAGAATCCCATCCATCATTTTCTGATTGAACGTACGGACTAAGAATATGCTTCCCGCACCTAATGCATTCATCCCCCAACAAAACGTTCCCGCTATCAACGCCTGAACAAGTGGGTTTAACGAAAGAAAGTATTCAACCATGATTAATTTAGTGTAAATTTTTAGTCGCAACTAAAAATAATATACGCCATGATGAAGCTATTTTCAAGTACGTATATATGTACTAATTAACCGATTCCAGCTCGGAAACTTTACTTTCTTCACGTATTGCATCATCTACATTACTTACGGCTTTACTGTCACTGCTGAAGTATGTATATACAGCTGGAATCACATATAGCGTTAATAAACTGGCATATATAAGTCCTCCAATTACAGCAATACCCATAGATACCCTGCTTTCGGCACCAGCACCAATGGCCAATGCAATAGGAGCAACTCCGAAAATTGTAGACAGGCTGGTCATGAGTATCGGCCGGAATCGAACTGCCGCAGCATCAACGATGGCTTCCGTTATATTTAATCCTGCTGCTTTTCGTTGATTTGCGAACTCGACTATAAGGATACCGTTTTTAGTGACCAATCCCACAAGCATGATGATTCCAATCTGGCTGAAAACGTTCAGTGTTTGTCCATATATATAGAGCGACAGAATGGCACCTGCGACAGCTAGTGGTACCGTAAATAAAATGATGAATGGGTCTCTGAAACTCTCGAACTGTGCCGATAACACCAGGTATATTAAAACTATCGCCAAGAGAAACGCAAATAAGAGACTTGAACTACTGTCTACAAAGTCTCTGGATGTTCCCGATAATGTGGTTGTGAAAGCATCGTCGAGTACACGCGCAGCTATCGCGTCCATTGCATCAATTCCATCGCCCAAGGCCTGACCACTAGCCAATCCTGCCGACACCGTCGCACTCACGTATCTGTTAAAACGAAATAACTGAGGCGGACTGCTTTGCTCTTCGATGGTCACCAAATTATCGAGCTGAATCAGTTCTCCCCTGTTATTCTTCACATAAAGCGATTGCAAGTCCAGCGGTTTGTCTCTGTACTCGCGCGATAACTGACCGATTACCTGATATTGCTTGCCATTTCGTACAAAGTAACTGAATCGCTGTCCACTGAGGGCAAGTTGCAGGGTTTGCGCTATATCTAGTGCCGAAACACCCAATGTTCGGTCGCGATCCCGATTTATTGAAATCCTCAACTCCGGACGATTAAATTTCAAGTCTACATCCACAACTG
>JAIUMT010000302.1 GCA_022565415.1 Balneolales bacterium
CCAGCCAAAGTCGATAATGTTAAAAACGACGACATTGCAATCACTGGGATTTCTTTGCGCTTACCCGGAGGAATTACCTCGCTCGATACGCTTTGGGATTTTTTACAAAATGGAGAATCAACCGTTAGGACATATCCTGCGAATAGGCCAAATTCTCAAGACTGGGCAAAAGTTGACGACAATCTGAAGCTGGCAAACTACCTCGAAGAAATTACCGGATTCGATGCATCATTTTTCGGAATTACGAATGATGAAGCCGTCGCGATGGACCCACAGCAGCGCTTATTACTGGAATCGGCATATCATGCTTTTGAAGACGCCGGACTACCCGCAAAGTCGCTGAAAGAACGAAATATCGGTGTTTTTACAGGAGTCTCGTCAAGTGAATACCGAAAATACATAAATGATACCCCTCAAAAAGGTGCTTATGATGTAACTGGCAACCTGGCCAGCACCGCTTCAGGACGCATTTCCTACATTTTTGGCCTCCGTGGACCGGCAATGTCAATCGACACAGCATGTTCATCATCTTTGGTAGCATTACATCAGGCATGTAGAGCCATTCACAGTGGTGAAACCGAAATATCGTTGGTGTCGGCCGTAAATCTAATACTGGATGTTAACGGAACATTGGGGCTTCATGCTGTTCAGGCATTGTCTGTTGATGGACATTGCAAAGCGTTCGACGATTCGGCAAACGGTTATGGACGGTCTGAGGGTGTGATCTCTTTGATTGTGCAACCTCTTTCCAAAGCCGTAGAAAACAACAATCGTATCTATGCTGTAATTAAGTCAACATCAATTAATCATGATGGCAGAAGCAATGGACTTACCGCACCGAACGGACTTGCTCAACAGCAATTGATCTCGCAAAATCTGAAAAATGCACGCATAGAACCTAATCAGTTAGTCGCCATCGAAACCCACGGAACCGGAACACGACTTGGAGATCCGCAAGAACTCGGGGCATGGATGGAAATATTGGGCGGCTCAGATTCTGCAAATGCAAAACCATATCTAAGCGCTGCTAAAGCACAACTGGGACATCTTGAAAGTGCCGCTGGACTAGCCGGGGTGCTTAAGTCCGTCCTTATGATTGATAAAGGAATTGTTCCGGCACATAAGTTGGCAAGTAAACCCACGAGTCTCATCAATTGGACTTCTGCTCCTTTTATTCTGCCTACCGAACATGTGAAGTTCTCGCAACAGCCGAAAGATCGATTCGTTAGCGTGAGTTCTTTTGGCTTAAGTGGCACCAATGCAAGTGCGATACTCACCGGTTGTGAACATCAGGGCCGGGGTAATCTGGGTTGGAATAATCCGGGTTTGGGTATTCCAAATCAACAATCACAGCAGGACAACAATGCTTCGTTGTTCACCATCAGTGCGCGCTCAGAGTCCGCATTGCGCGAACTGGCCGACAAATGGCTTCAGCGCCTTGAATCATCAAACGCTACCGAGTTTAGTGCACTACTTAGTGAGCAAATTAAGCGAAATAACCCGTACGAATTTCGACTTAGTGTTGCAGAGCAAACACACTCCGATCTAGTTTCAGCGATAAAATCAAAACTTAGTCAGCAAATCAAACAGGCTCCGTTTTTCAGAACAAAGGCGCCAATTGCATGGCTGTTTACCGGACAAGGTTCGCAATATCCCGCGCTGTTTACATCGTTGTATGAAAACAGCGCGCGTTTCAAAATTTATATAGAAGAATGTCAGGGCCATTTGGATGCCAACGATGCCGGAATCGAGCTCGAAACCTTCATTTTACAAGCTGACGAGCGTATTCACCTCACCAAATACACCCAACCCGTTCTGGCCGCTCTTGAAATTAGCATGACCAAAATGCTTGCAGATGCAGGCCTTTCGGCTGATGTGGTCTGTGGCCATAGCCTGGGTGAAATTGTAGCACTTTGCCATGCCGGGGTTATTTCCGAACCGGATATGTTCAAATTATTGGCGCATCGCGGTGCGTTGATGGCAGGAATTTCAGAAAAAGGTGGCATGATGGTCGCTTTCGCTGATGAGTCAACCATTAAAGATGTATTACAAAAACACAGATCTGAGATTGATATAGCTTCGGTAAACACCGACCCATCAGTCACACTTTCCGGACCCAAAGAGCAGATTGCGTCGTTTCAGGATGTCCTTCAAAAAGAGAACATTCGTTGTAAATCCCTAACCGTTGAGCAGGCGTTTCATTCAAGTTTAATGGATGGGATTCTGGATGAGTTTAATCGGGTTGCTTCTCAGATCACCTACCATCCGGCTAAAATTCCGGTGATTTTGAATGTAAATGGCACATTGCTGAAAAAGGGCGAGTCTATAGATGCCGCCTATCTTACCCGTCAGATCAGAGAAGCTGTTCAGTTTCGGAAGTGCCTGACCACATTGGCTGAATTTCATCCATCGGTTGTGCTTGAAATCGGTCCGTCTGCGGCATTGAGTCCGATGGTTGCGGCAGCTGAGGTTTGCAATACCATATTGTGCGTATCGGACACGGAGTATGCCAGTCAGGTTGCTTTCTTACGCGCGCTGTGTGCCATAAATGACTTGGGACTAGATATCGATTTCAAACCGTTCATTCATGCCACAAAACCGAGTGCTCCGCTTCCAAGCTACCCATTTCAACACACACCCTTCTGGGTAAAATCCACCACTGATGTGCCTATACCTGCCTCAACCATCGCTCAAAACGCACCTATGGAATCCTCAATTAACTGGACTTCCCGAATCAAGCAGCTGGTTTCCGATACAACCGGATTCAACCAGGATCATCTCCACGAGTCGGTCAACTTGTTTGAATTAGGACACGATTCACTCGTCTTGCTTAAAGTAAAAGCAGCGGTTAAAGAAAGGTTTGGCGTTGAAATTGCTGCAAGTCAGTTTTTCAAGGAGGCTAACACCATCGAAAAGATTGCCCAAATCGTCGGATCGCAGGTTCCGCAAGAGATTTCATCAGTACAAAATCTACCAGCTCATCAGCAAGCATACTCCGGCGTTGCGCAAAACCTGTCACAAAATGGGTCCGCGCTGGGCAATGGATTAATGGGCAGTGGTTCATCGATTGGGAATGGTTCATCGAATGCAAATGGATCTATCGGCAATACGCACGTTTCCGCCGTTCAACAGCTAATTGATGAGCAGCTCCGACTTATGCACCGTCAGTTGGACCTCCTTCAGAATGAACAAGCACCATCACAACGTAATGGCCATCAAGTCCCGATGCCATCGTTGAATGCAGAAATAGCCTCTGCTGATGTCGCTCGAAAAGATCAATCAGGCACTAAATCGTCGTACGTCGCCTACAAAAGTGTAAAAACCGCGCAGGCAATTGGTCAGATTCCGAAAGAAAGTCTGCAAAAACTTATTGATGAGTACACTTCAATGACCAAAGCCTCAAAAAACGAGGTTGCCACACATCGCAATTGGCTTGCCACAAGCCGGAATATCGCAGGATTTCGGCCAGATCGTAAAGAGATGGTGTATCAAATCCACATCGATCGTGCTGAGGGAGCATATGTACACGATATAGATGGAAATAAACTACTCGACATCACGATGGGGTTCGGCGTGAGCCTGTTCGGAAATAAGCCCGATTTCATTGAGAAGGCATTGCGTGATGAAATGCAACGTGGTATCGGTGTTGGAGCCATGTCGTACAGGGCTGGCAGAGTCGCACGCAAGTTCTGCGAACTGACCGGACATCAGCGTGTAGCATTCTTCAATTCCGGCTCAGAAGCAGTTATGAACGCCCTCCGAATAGCACGAACCTATACTAAGCGCAACCTGGTAGTGCAGTTTTCGGGTGCATATCATGGAAATTCGGACCCTATCCTCGGCGTTTCTATCCAAAAAGACGGACGTTCAGGAGCCATGCCGATGTCACCGGGAATGCCAGAATCGTATTATGCCGATCATATTGTGCTGGATTATGACAGCCCGGAATCGCTCTCCGAGATCGCTTCACGAGCGAGTGAAATTGCTGCGGTAATTGTAGAGCCTGTGCAAAGTCGGAAACCGGACCTGCAACCCAAGGCTTTTTTGAAGGAACTTCGCGTAATAACCGAAAAACACGGAATTGTTCTGATTTTTGATGAAACCATTACCGGTTTAAGAGCTGGCAAGAACGGGGCTCAGGGCTTTTTCGGGGTGAAAGCCGACATTGCGACCTATGGCAAAATTGTCGGTGGCGGACTCCCGATCGGACTCGTGGC
>JAIUMT010000303.1 GCA_022565415.1 Balneolales bacterium
AAACTCATTAAATCCGATGAACACAGCGTCGTATTGTTTGTCGGCGAACTGCTTTGCAGCTTCGCGCATAATTACCGCAGAAGACTCGAACTGAATTTTATCGAAGAAGCCTACATGCCCCTTGATAACATTATATCCTCGTTTTCTGAAATGGTCGTTGGCTTTACGACCAATGCAAATAAGTTCAAGCGTTCCATTTTCAATTTGCGAAGAAAAATCACGTTTGATGGATTCTTCGATGAATCTAAAAAGATTCGTATTAAATCCACCACACAGGCCACGATCTGAACCGATAACGATCAAAAGGACCTTTTCAGGAGACTCTACTTGTGTCAGAAACCTGTTAGTATTTTCCTCACCACTAGCTAATTTCTTAACAACATTACCAAGCGTCGCAGCATACGGCCGTGTTGCAATAACCCGGTCTTGTGCTTTTCGCAATCTGGCAGCCGCCACCATCTTCATGGCTTTGGTAATTTGCTGCGTGTTTTTAACAGAGCTTATTCTGTCACGTATTTCGCGTAAGTTCGCCATGGGCTACACTTATTTATTTGATAAATTTGTGGCAATTTTCTCAGCTTCAGCAGCAAACTTGGCAGCAAGCTCTTCAGAAAGAACACCAGATTTTGACAATTCTTCCATTTCATTAGCATACTTCAAGCCAATTGCTTCCAGATATGAAGTTTCAAACTCGTTAATCTGATTAATATCAAGCTTCTCAAGAATACCTTTTGAGTTCGCCAGCAACACTGCAATTTGTTTGTCAACACGCAGTGGTGTGTAGAGATTTTGCTTCAACATCTCTACTGTACGGGCACCACGTGCTAACTGGCGCTGAGTTGTTGCATCTAAGTCAGATCCAAACTTAGCAAAAGCCTCAAGCTCACGGTACTGAGCAAGATCAAGTTTCATACTACCAGATAGTTTCTTCATCGATTTAACCTGAGCGGCACCACCTACACGAGATACCGAAATACCTACATCAATAGCCGGTCGAACACCCGAGTTAAATAAATTAGACTGCAAGAAAATCTGTCCATCTGTAATTGAAATCACGTTAGTCGGGATGTATGCAGACACGTCACCCGCTTGTGTTTCAATAATTGGAAGAGCGGTTAGTGATCCGCCACCTTTTACCAACGGTCTGAGCTCATCTGGGACATCATTCATGTTCTGAGCTACAGAGTCATTCTTGTTGATTTTCGCAGCACGCTCTAGTAATCGACTGTGCAGGTAAAATACATCACCAGGATAAGCCTCACGTCCTGGAGGTCGCTTCAGCAACAGGGAAACCTCACGATAAGCAACAGCTTGTTTCGATAAATCATCATAAATGATGAGGGCATGACGTCCAGTATCACGGAAGTACTCACCAATAGCAGCACCGGCATAAGCAGATACGTAACGTAAAGGAGCCGGTGCGGATGCCGGAGCAGATACAATTACGGTGTAATCTTTAGCGCCGTATTTTTCCAAGGTCTGATTCACCTGAGCGATGGTTGATCCTTTCTGACCAATAGCTACATAAATACAGAAAACACCGTTTCCTTGTTCATGTGTCGACTTTTGATTCAAAATAGTATCAATCGCGATAGTGGTTTTACCAGTCTGTCGATCACCGATAATAAGCTCACGCTGACCTCTACCGATAGGAATCAGGGAGTCAATAGCTTTGATACCAGTTTGAAGCGGTTCAGCAACTGGCTCACGGTAAATTACACCAGGAGCTTTGCGCTCAAGCGGAAGGCGGATAGTTTTTCCGGCAATCGGACCTTCGCCATCTAATGGATTTCCTAATGGGTCAATAACACGACCGAGAACGCCCTCTCCTACTGGAATGGAGGCAATGTCGTTTGTACGTCTAACCGTTTGACCTTCCTCGATATCTCGAGAAGCGCCAAAAAGTACAACCCCAACGTTATCCTCTTCAAGGTTCAATACCATTCCTTTCATTGGGTTTCCGGAGTCGTCTTTAGCTTCCGGGAACTCAACAAGTTCACCGGCCTGCACTTTAGACAAACCGTAAACACGGGCGATACCATCACCCACTTCCAATACAGTTCCTACGTCGTATACTTCAGCCTCGTTATCGAAACCTGAAAGTTGCTTGCGAAGAATTGCGGAGACTTCGTCTGGTCTTACTTGACTCATGATATTAACTGTTTAAGATCTAATGATTTATAAATAAACTAAACTGATGTGGACTGCAGTGTATTGCTTAATTGTTCAAGCTTGTTCTTTACCGATCCATCAACAACTGTATCGTGGTACTTAACTGTAAGTCCACCTATTAATCGTTTATCGGTTTTAATTGTTGGCTTGACAATGAGTCCGAGGCTTTGGGAAAAAATATCAGTAACAGCGTTGATCTGTTTTTTATCAAGATCGTATGCTGATGTGATGGTAATGTCGATTATACCAGCATGAACGTTGTAGATTTTCTCGAATATAACAGCGATGCTGCCTAACAGATCCAATCTACTTTTGGAACTGAGCAACTCAATTAGCTTAGTGGTTGTATCTGAGACCCCGGAGCCAAAAATCTCACTGATGATGGACTTCTTTACATCGTCTTTGACGATTGGAGAAACCATCGCATTCTGCAGAGCTTTGTTTTGCTCGAAAGTTGTGCGAATAAACTGCATGTCGCTCAGAATTGTATCAAGCTGACTTGTCTCGATAGCAATTTGAAGAAGCCCCTTGGCGTAGCGACGTGAAGCGGTTGTAGATACCATATCGGTTAGTTTTTAGAAATATCTTTGATGAAATTATCGACCAATTTTCTGTTCTTGGTTTCATCAATTTCAGCGTCAAGAATTAAGCGAGCCGACTTAATTGCTAAATCAGCGACTTCGTTTCTGAGGTCTTCAAGAGCTTTTTTCTGTTCTGCCTGAATTGTGGCGCGTGCCTGATCAAGCATTCTGCTGGTTTCTTCCTTTGTTTTTTCAACACGATCCAGTCTCAGTGCTTCTGCCTCTTCGACAGCTTCCTTACGAATACGTTGCGCAGCTGCTTCAGCCTCGCGCAAAGCTACTTCGTTGTCTTTGGAAATCTGTTCTGCTTTTTTGATGGCTACTTCGGCAGCCTCAATAGATTCTTTAATGGATTGTTCGCGTTGCTGAAGGGCACCAAGAATAGGTTTCCATGCAAATTTAGAAAAAGCGACAATAAATAGAGTAAACGTGATAAGGATCCAGACGAATAAACCCGGATCAACATCGAGCAAACCAGCGGCAAGTACGAAATTCATAATTTAGGATATGTTATTTGGGTAAAAAGAGAGAACCGGAATTACCCGGTTCTCCTAAATCCAATTACTTGATAGCAAGAAGGAAACAAACTACCACACCGAAGAGTGCAACACCCTCGATAAAGGCAGCAGAGATCAACATAGAAGTACGGATATCGTTGGCAGCCTGTGGCTGACGAGCAGTACCTTCCATGGCACTTTTACCGATAATACCGATTCCAAGTGCTGCACCAATTGCAATGATACCTGAGCCGAATCCAGCTGCTAAGTATGCCATTTCCATAATATTACTCCTAAAGGTTATTTACGTTTCGTTGTTCTTTTGTTGGTTTATGAACGTGCGTGAACGGCCACTGCCTCTTGCACATGCTCATAGTCGATTTTGCCTACTATGTCATCTTCGTGTCCGTGGTCATGATCGTGGTCGTGGTCATGTTCTGCAACGGCCATACCGATGAACAATGCTGATAACATTGTAAATATGTACGCTTGAAGAATTGAGACCACGATTTTAATAACGTAGATGAACAAGGCAAATAAAATCCAAATCCAGGATGTTCCCCATGCTACAGCATCACCAAAGATGCCAGAGAACACGAAGATCAAACCGATAATACTGTAGACCAATACCTTGCCCGATGCCATGTTGGCAAAAAGTCGAACTGTTAAGGCAAAAGGCTTGGTGAAAAGACCGATAATTTCGACCGGTGTTAAAATGATACGAATCCATGCAGGTACACCCGGGAACCAGAACACATGCTTCCAGTGGTCTAGTGTTCCGCTGAACTGTGTAATAACAAATGTTGTGAAAGCTAAAGCTGCCGTAACAGCAATGTTAGCCGTTGCGGAGTCACCCCAGGGCATCAATCCGAAAAGGTTCATGAACATAATCATGAAAAAGGCGGTAAGCAGATACGGTGTGAAGCGCATGTACTTT
>JAIUMT010000304.1 GCA_022565415.1 Balneolales bacterium
ATGGGTTATTTGAGTGTGGTAAACGAAGGACTGGAAGAGCCTATGAATCAGCATGCCGACCGTTTCGAGACAAACCGAGCGTACAGCATGGCATCGTACCGAAAAGGCGCCATCATCATTCATCAGCTCGGGTATATTATCGGTGAGGAGAATCTAAAAAAGACCATTCAGGAATACTATCGACAGTGGCAATTCAAGCATCCGAATCCGACCGATTTTCGCAGAGTTGCCGAGCAGCAAAGCGGACTGATACTCGATTGGTACTTCGACGACTGGCTCAATACCACCAAAACCATCGATTATGGCATCGACCGGGTGCGACACAAAGACGGAAATCTTGAAATACACCTCAGCCGAAACGGAGAATCCATCATGCCGCTGGATATTTTGGTTCGGTATGATGATGGAAGTGCCGAGTTGCTTTATGTGCCGCAGCAGTTGATGCTCGGCGAGAAACCGATGGAGTCGGAATATTATGGAGCATTGACGCGTGTTGAGCTCGATCCGTGGCGCTGGGTTGATGCGTCGTACACAGTTGAGTTGGAACGCGCCGGGCGTTCGGTTGAGAGTGTGATTATTGATCCGACTTACCGGTTGGCTGATGTAAATCGCCTCGACAACACCTGGCCGAAACCGCGCCGCTATACGTATGCACAACCCGTGCGTGGCAGTTGGGACACCTATCATATATCGTATCGTCCGGCGTTTTGGTATGGTCAGGAGTCGGGAATAATGGGCGGAGCCGCGTTTCAGGGCGAGTATTTGTTCGGACAGAATCGGTTGGATGGGAGCTTGATGTTAACCTCGGGTAACTTGGAGGATCCCTCCTTCGATATGGATTATTTCGTGCAGTACGAGCGGGCGTTGAAGTATTTCGGGCGAAGTGCGTATGCCATGGGCTCGGTTCGGCGATATTATGGAATTGGCGAGGAAGCCATCGGGTTTCGGAAGCATTTGGGCCGATTGGGCGAGCGTGAACAAACCCAGCGTGTGATCGGATTTCGATTATTTCATCAGCGGATGTGGAATGAGCGGAATATTCCGACGATTCAAAATGATTGGGGTGATGAGTCGACGGTTGGAATGCAGTTTGTTTACACCGTTGGCGATATGGGCATTTCAGGAATTGAATATGACATCACGACGGCTTCGTCGGGCGGTCAGTATGCGGCGAGTTTTGGAACGGTAACTGCAACACATACGAAATACTGGGGGATTAATTTCCGAACCAGATACACGTTATCTGCAGGGATTGGATCACAGTGGATGCCGAGTCAGTATCGTTGGGCGTTAAGTGGTCCGACAGGGGATCAAGTTTGGCGAAACTATGCTCACAGCGGAATCGCAAACATAGATGCGGACCTCACCGAAGACCTCAATCTACTTGCGAACGATGGCACCGGATTAATCGGCTATGGTCTGAGCGGAATTGGTTCTCCAGATATGGCTGGAAACAACTACTTCACGGGCACAATTTGGAATACCTGGCGACCACTGGCCGCGCACCGGACACTACGCAGCCTCGAAATCGAATTGTTCGCTGCGACTGGAAAAAGCTGGGTCGGCGATTGGATTGGCGATTTTCCTGAGTTTGGTGAAACGAATCCGATTTTAGCGAGCATGGGAACTGGAGTCACATTTGATGTGGGAGCGTTGCCGGTTTTCAATCGATACAGGCCGCAAAGTCGATTCCTGCAGGACTTGCAGGTGAGTGTTCGGATGCCGTTTTACATGAATGGTCTGGTGAATGAGAATGATTTTGGGGCGCGATTTGTGATTGGCGTATCGGAAAGATTTTGATGTAGTTTGTTTAAAAACGGATATTCAAATCTCGAAACAGAGTAATCAAGTTTTGATAAGGTACATCTAATTCTACACAAGCCTGTGGTAAGGGAATTCGATTTTTTTGCCATGGGTTTGAGACTTCCTGTGTGATCAAGGTATAATCGTTTGCTTTACAGAAAGCCACCAGCCACGCGTCCGCATTCTCATATTCCAAAAATTCATCAATTGCTTTTTGGAGATAATGATTATCGCTGGATGTTGCCCACTGTGTTAGTTTAGTGTAATACTTTACTACAGAATTTGTCTGTGTGCTTTTAAAAAAGTCTGAAGGAAGACTCGATTCTACCCACAGAGTTAATTCATCCGTGTGTAGAAATAGTTCAGATCTAACTTTGTCAATACTGACAATCTGCCCTTTGTCAGCCAATTTTTCCAATTGATTCCAAAACCCAGGAACTACATCAAATGGGTAGTTTGTTTGATGCGATGAGATAAAAACATTGCTATCTAGTACAAATATTGGCATCGCTACAATAGTTTCTCTACTGCACTGTGATAGGTTTTGCCTTTAAGATCAGTTAATTGATAGGCGGTTTTATGCAGAATCCGTCCCTCATTCAATGCTGTATTTACTGCTTTGAAATAGCGTGGATTTAAGCGACGACGTAAAGTCGCATAAAAATTACCACCATCAACTTTGTTCTTATTGATTTGAACATATTTGGCAATGTGTTCATCATAAAAATCAAAAAACTGTTTACGGCTGATGTACTTGCCATCCAAAGCTCTGCGGGCGATTACAAGTTGGCTTACTTTAAACTGACGAGCCAATGTGTCAAAATCCTGATTTTGTTGCCAAGCACTTCGGAAGCTCTGTTCTGGTACCAGAAACTCTGCCGCAACAGAATCGCAAAAGAGTTCCGTGAGATTATGATGAGGTAGTAGCTTTCTGAAATCAAATCCTGCACTTTTACCAACCCAAATATGTGCTAATTCATGTACAATGGTGAACATCTGAGCCGCTTTACTATCATCAGCATTGACAAACAGGCAAGGGGCAAAGGAATCGGATAACACAAATCCACGACAATCCTTTACTTCTATAGGGCGGTGTGTATTATTTCCGACCACACCATTAAAAAACACATAGATTCCAGCATCCTCTGCCCGCTCGGTAAGTAGTTGCAGTGCCTCTTGCCAGTTTTTACATTCGGATGCCCAATGTTCTTGTAAACTCAATGTGCTCCGGATATCACGGACCACGACTTCCATAGGACTATCAGCAGTGAATTTTCCGACAAATGGGAGAGCTGTGTATCCCTGTTCTTGTAAATACTGCGTTAGCCACTGTTGTCTGCGGTGGATGGTCGTAATCGTTTCTTTCAGATTTATAGGGATAACCTGAGATTTATGTTGTGTGGAGCGGAAAAACGGTATTGGCAGTGTTTCTTCAGGCGGAGCTTCAAGTAATAAATACCCAAAAGGCACATGGGTCTTTTGAGCGAAATCACGCAATTGAGAAAGTGTAGGTTGCTTTCCTTCTTCTATCCACAACTGAACTTTGGGAAATCTCTCAATAAAAGCATCTACTTCATACCCAGCCCGGGTAATAGCCCACTGGATTAGGGAGGGTTGTATGTGTAGTGTTTGTGGCATGATTAGCAATATACTAAGGAGAGTCGAGCAATGGAAAACGACGGCTGCATTCAACAACGCATATTTTTATTCTGAAAGATTTACATATGTGGACAAAAAGCTAAATAGTAACTTACAGGTATAAAGGTTTTTGTCCATTCGGTCAAGTGGATCAATTCAAATCATTATATTTCTCGATTTACCCCCATCCATCAACAAGCCTTTGAAAACCACTGTATATGTGGGTATATTTGTAATCTGATTCGGGATGTAGCGCAGCCCGGTAGCGCACACGCCTGGGGGGCGTGGGGTCGTCACGCTAAAGCGTGATCATCCCTGAAAGTCTTTAGCCTATCAAACAAGTGAGTCAATACATGGTTGCCTACACCTATATTCTATTCAGTAATTCTATTAATAGATTCTATACGGGATCGTGCAATAATGTGGAAATACGACTAAATAGACATAACGAAGCAAGGGTCCCCTCGACAAAACATGGTGTACCATGGAAATTAGTATGGCACTTGAAATGCGATAGTATAAGTCAGGCGCGAGTTTTAGAGTTGAAAATAAAAAAACGTGGCGCGAAGCGTTTTCTAAATAATCAGAAAGCTGCTCAATAAGTCTTCTATCAATCCATCAACATCGCCTTTGAAAACCACTGTTTATGTGGGTATATTTGAATTCTGATTCGGGATGTAGCGCAGCCCGGTAGCGCACACGCCTGGGGG
>JAIUMT010000305.1 GCA_022565415.1 Balneolales bacterium
GTGGTGTCAGCGGTAGACAGTACAGTGTTATTTGCCGCTATCCAAAAACTCAATAACGAATTTCAAATCGAGACCACAAACATCGCCCAACATGGATACCCAAACAAAACCACCCAAACGAATCACAATCCTGATTTGGATCGCAAACATTTTCATCGTCCTTTTCGGACTCGGATTCATCCTCACCATCGTCATCGCAACTCAATTTCCGCGAATGACCGACCATAACCCGAATCTCGAAGGCGCCACTAAGTATAGTTTCAGCGCATCATCAAACTTCTTTGGCACAACCTACTTCTACGAGCACCGTCTAGACGATCTTGAGGTTGGTCCCGTAACATCACTACTTCGCATCGACACCGACCGGCTCTTTCAATTCACCCCAAAAGACTCGGCCGTGGTGAACCTCCCGGTGCGAATCGATTCACTAAGTCAATCCAATTCACGCTTCGCCGGAATCATCCAAAATCAAGTAACCGTTCACAGAAATGAGGATGTGCTTCTTCGGGTGGGGCATCCCGGAACCCCCATAACCGCAACCCAAATGAAATCGGAGATACGCTCCCACTCGATCATTATGGCACTTTCGATGATCTATCTAGGTGTTGTAACCTGGTTTCTGCGCGGATTTATAAGTGGGCTTCGCAACATGAGCTTCTTCAGCGCAGAAAACCTCCAAAAGCTGAACATCGCGGCCTGGATGCTAACGATCGGTCCATTGCTGAGCGGACTATACGGACTCTTGTTCATCCCATCAGCAGATGACGTTTACAGAGCAACCGCGTGGCAAACCGGATTCTCACTCGACGTGCAACCGGTCGTAATGCTCTTCGGATTGCTACTACTCGCCATAACCTGGTGCTTCCGCTACGGAGTCGAAATCCAAAAAGAACAGGAGTACACAATCTGATGGCAATTATAGTTAATCTCGATGTCATGTTAGCGAGACGAAAAATGTCGTTAACCGAGTTGTCAGAGAAGGTTGGGCTCACCATGGCAAACTTGTCCATCCTGAAAAGCAACAAAGCTAAAGCAATCCGGTTCAGCACACTCGACAAAATCTGTGAAGTGTTGGATTGTCAGCCCGGGGACCTGCTAGAGTTCACCTCCGACGAGAACACGTAAGTTCCGAATTCCTGCTCATGCATATTTGATGTAACTTTGCTCAAACTAAGCAAATCTAATATTCAAATTATGTCCATAACTAGCGCGAAACAAGTCTGGAACGAACGATATCATTCAGAAGACTACGTTTACGGCAAACATCCGAACACCTTTTTATGCGAAACGCTAGAACTTCTTCAATCTGAAATTCTACTTAGCGAAGGATTGCTACATAACGGAACGGGATCTGTCATTCGATTTACAGGACGCAAGACATGTTCACATTAATTCTGGAATTACTCGGGACCTTCGCCTTCGCCGTTAGTGGATTTCGGTTGGCATCGGGCAAGCAAATGGATTGGTTCGGCGCCTACATAATCGGATTGGTAACGGCAATCGGGGGCGGAACCACCCGTGACATACTCATCGGCCTCACTCCGTTCTGGATGATCGACGCGAAATACGTGCTAGTAACAGCAGTCGCTTTGGTCGTCTCCCTGGTGTTTCGCGAACGGATTACACGCTTGGGAAAGGCCATTTTTCTGTTCGATTCCATCGGATTGGGACTATTCACCGTCGTAGGCATTAGCATCAGTCTTGATGCGGGATTGCCGATTTGGGTGTGCATTGTGATGGGAACCATAACCGGCTCAGTGGGCGGAGTGGTGCGTGATATTCTGCTGAACGAAGTCCCGCTTCTGTTTCGTAAAGACATTTATGCCCTGGCAAGCATCGCTGGCGGACTTGTCTATTTCGGATGTTTGCTCATCGGACTCCCCGTAGACGTAACAGCGATAGTGGCGTCATTGACGGTAATCACACTTCGCCTCATCGCGGTGAAATATCACATTCACTTGCCACAGTTCAATATTGAAAAGTGATTTTTTGGTTAGCTGGTGATAAAAATTTGACCTGTTCCATTCGGCGAAAAGGGTTGTCGCTAGCTGACGGTTATGGGTGATATTAGAAAACTTCTAAAAGCTCTAGTATTAAAGAATATCTTTAACTAAATTACACGTATATAACACAAATTACACGTGTAATGATATGAAGAAAAAACTAACTCTTGTAATAGACGACGAGGTAATTGAGCGTGCCAAACGTCATGCCCGATCTCAAGGTTCATCACTGTCGGAATTAATAGAAACCTACCTCACCGAACAGACATCAGATGACAGTTGGAGTCCACCAGCAGGTTCAGTAATGGCTCGGCTAACTGGCGCTATAACACCTGATTCATCAGGCAAAAGTGACGATGAACGTCGCCAACAAGCATTGAGGGAAAAATATGACTGAGCGTGTACTATTTGACGTCAACGTTCTGTTAGATGTGATTGAAAATCGCCAACCTCATGTGGCACGATCGGGGCCTGCCTTACAGCTTGCAGCTAACCGACAGATTCACGGGTTCATCGCGGCATCCACCATAGACACCCTCGCGTTTCTGATTCGAAAGAATGCTACTTCTGCTCAAACACATGCTGTTTTAGAAGATTTACTTCAAATTTTAGAAGTCGCGCCGGTTACGAGCGAAATTATACATGCAGCAATTCGTTCCCGATGGTCCGATCCTGAAGATGCAATCATTTACCACACGGCCCTGGCCGCAAATTGTAACTGTCTAGTCACCCGAAACGAACGTGATTTTCAAATAAACGACGATTCTATTCGCATTATTCCACCCGAAAAACTGATTTCGGGTCGGATTTAGACTTCGCTCAAGCAGTGGAGTTTTAATCGCTAATTTTATTGCCAGACAGAGATACTGCCCGAAAATATATTAGTATCAATTACGAACATGAACTCAAAAGTCGGTTATTTCAAAAAACATCACGTATCAGATCCCGCGTGGGAAGCTCAATATCGAATCCACCATAGGGCTCGACAGCTTCTCTGGCGATTTCTGCAAGACTTTGGTGTTTCGGGGGAGCTTGACTTAGCGTCGTTTTCAAAATCACCCTAACTTCTTCCTCCATTGATCGGTTGTTACGCGCTGCCTGTATCCGAAGCCTGGATTTTAGTTCCTTATCAATATTTCGAATAGTGATACTTGCCATGTTGAGACCTTAAGGCGCTAGCCAGTTGAGTGTTTCGCTGTCATTCTTGATGGTTTTTTCGGCTCGAATGTGGTTCAATCCATCCGGAATTCCAGCTGATCCTCAAGTCAACTCATTAAAGCTTAATAGCAAGTTCCAAATGCCCGCCAAGTCCAATTTCAACAATTTTCTGAAGTGTCGAAATACGAACTTCTTTTATGTTGTTTTCAATTTTGGAAATGTAACCTTTGTTAGTTCCACATTTTAATGCAAGTTCTTCTTGTGTCATTCCTTTTTCAAGCCGAGCTTGTTGAATTAAGAAGCCAAGTTTAAATGATTCATAGCCTTTCTCAAACTCGTCGCGTTTTGAAGTACCTATTTGACCATACTGTTCGTCAATAAATTTGTCAAGTGTCTTGTGATTGCTTTTCATTTTCATACTGTTTTTTAATTTTTATCGCTCTTGCAATTTCAGATTTTGGTGTCTTCTGAGTCTTCTTCTGAAATCCATTTGTAAGTACAACAAGTTTACCCTCGTCAAAAAAGCAAAAGATGCGAAAAATGTCACTGCCATGTTGAACTCTAACTTCTTACAGTCCAACTGTTTCTTCCATATATTTTAAATAATCGGTCGGAATTTGTTTTTGAGTTTCAATAACTCTCAACGTCCATAAAATCTTGTCTTTCACTTTCTGCCTCTGCTTTTTGTAGAAGTCAGAAAAGTAGTTTTTTTACAAGATTACACTTCTATAATCTGTATCAATCACATCAATAAAGTTAGCAAAGGTTGTCCGATAGTGCAACTTGCGACAAAATATTTATCTGAAACCAAAATAGATCGACAGGTTGACGCATGTGCCGAGTTAGTCCTCAAAACGTGTTCCGCCGTCACTTCCGGACGGATATCGGCGTTCTCATGTTCATGGGATGATTCTTCTTTCGGTTTCACGGCATTTATCTATATAGTTCAAGATGTTCTA
>JAIUMT010000306.1 GCA_022565415.1 Balneolales bacterium
AAGTCGAAAGACAACAGATTTACAGTCTGCCCCATTTGGCCGCTCTGGAATCTCCCCTACAATCAATATGTCAAAGAGCTGGTGACAAGACTCGAACTTGCGACCGGCGGTTTACAAAACCGCTGCTCTACCAACTGAGCTACACCAGCCTATCCCTTCCCGCATAGCTTTTCAGCATATTTGGAAAGACTTCAAAAATAAGCACTGTTTAGCACCATGTCAACATCAAATTGACATTTATTTATTTAATTCCGTTATGGTTCGCTTTTTAGCTAAACGCTTCTTCCTGTACTTGACCACTTTCCAAGAAATAAAAATTACAACTAATAGCAGAATTACCCAACTGTAGATCGATAAATAGGTGCCAATTTTTTCCCAATTTTCAAGAATGAACCAACCTGAAGCCAGTAAAATTAAATTCCAAAGCAAACTGCTCACAAACGAACTAAGTACTGTGTATCGGATGTCCATGTGTGTTATACCAGCTATCAGCGAAATTACAGATCGGGTTCCGGCCATGAATCTGTTTGCGAGAATAACTCCATGTCCCCATCGGTTCATCCATCCCTGCACCCGGGTCATGTATTTGAAGTCGATATACTTAAACATCCAGAATTTTGAACGCTTCTCCCGAATTCCATCACCCCACTTATTTCCTATATAGTACATGGTCATGAACCCAATGACCGAAGATGAGGTAGTAAGGCCCCAAACTAGACTGAAGTTCAAAATCCCATCAGCAGCAAGGTATCCGGCAAAAACTACTAAAATATCGCCCGGCACAGGCGGGAGTACATTTTCCAAATAGGCAATGAGGAAAAAGGCAACGTAAATACTGATCAAAGGTAACGCTTCAATCCACTCAACAAGATCAATTGTGTAATTATCCAACATACTTTACTTCGCCACCAATATTGTTGCCATTGCAGCAATTCCTTCTTTACGTCCAACAAATCCCATTTTTTCGGATGTGGTTGCTTTAATTGAAACGCGGTCAATATCAACCTCGAGTAGGCCAGAAATAATTTGCTGCATCAGCGGAATAAACGGCTTCATTTTTGGTTTCTCAGCTATTATGGTTGCATCGGTATTCAATACTCTAAACCCCCGATCTTTTACCATCTGTAACGAGGTCGACAGCAGTTTCTTACTATCGGCTCCTTTCCACCTTTCATCTGTATCGGGGAAGTGAGTGCCGATATCACCAAGGGCAAGTGCCCCAAGCAATGCATCGTTAATCGCATGAAGCAATACATCAGCATCGGAATGACCAAGTAGCCCCATCTCATAATCGATCTCAACTCCTCCGATTATAAGCTTCCTGCCCGATACTAGTTGGTGTACATCGTAACCCAAACCAGTTCTGATGTCATCTATCATATCAGTTTGCTTTTTATGTATTCCTCTGCACGTTTCAGATCAACTGGATACGTGATTTTAAAATTATCTTGCTCTCCATCTATTAACAACACATCATACCCTGATTGTTCCACGAGTGATGCATCGTCTGTGCCGAAGCGTTGGTTCGAAATGGCAAATCTATACGCTTCGCGAAGAACGGGCAACGAAAAAAGCTGCGGTGTTTGAACAGCACGAAGCTCATCCCGAAGAAGTGTTTGCCTCACAATTCCATCTGACTCAATCTGCTTGATGGTGTCTGTAACCGAGATACCGGGTATGCATGCGCCTGATTCCCTAACGGCATTGTATAACCTGTCTAAAAGGTCTCTACTTATGAATGGCCTCACAGCATCGTGAACTGCCACAAATTTCGCTGAAGTACTCACCTCGGCGAGTGCATTCGAGATAGAGTACATCCTCTCGCTGCCTCCGTCTACTATTTTCACCGGAACAACTAAGTCAGCCTTATTCACCGCAGCTTTAGCGAGTGATTTAAACTCAGGGGAAACTGCCAGAACGATTTCGACAACGCGATTCGGGTAATTAAAACACCTTAGTGTACGACTCAGAATCGGCAAACCACCCAAATTGAGGAATGGTTTAGGCAGGTTCTCCCCCATTCTGCTACCAGAACCTGCGGCCGGCACAATCACGCTTAAATCAGGCATGGTGTTTTAGATGATCATCATCGCGTCGCCAAACGAGTAGAAGCGATATTTTTTATCGATTGCCTCTTGATACGCCTTCATCAGAAATTCATAATCGCAAAAAGCACCAACAAGCATCAACAAAGTCGACTCTGGTTGATGAAAATTCGTGATTAGCGATTCGGTGATTTTGAAATCGTAAGGCGGATAAATAAACTTATCTGTCCATCCAAATGATGGCTTTGAGTGGCCGCTAGCCGTAATACTGGTCTCAATAGTTCTCACAGATGTGGTTCCACAAGCAACAACTTTGTGTTTTTTGGAATTCAGAGTGTCATTAATAGCTTGGGAAGTTTCCGGGCTGATGTAATAATTTTCGGAATCCATACGGTGCTTGGTAAGATCTTCAACCTCGACCGGACGAAATGTGCCCCATCCAATATGCAATGTAATCGGTGCGAGTTTTACACCCTTAGCAGCGATTTTTTCAAGCAATTCAGGTGTAAAGTGCATTCCGGCAGTTGGAGCTGCCACGGCACCGCGCTCTTGAGCATAAGCCGTCTGATATCGTTCTTTATCGGATTCTTCCGGCTTGCGTTTGATGTAAGGAGGCAATGGCATTTCGCCAATTCTGTCGAGAATACTGTACAAATCTTCGTTTGGCCCGTCGAATAGAAATCGGATTGTTCGTCCGCGGGAGGTTGTATTATCTACCACTTCCGCAACTAAATCCTCCTCAAAATAAAGCTTATTACCGATGCGGATTTTTCGGGCTGGTTCTACCAGTACATCCCAAAGCATGTTTTCTGGCTGGAGCTCACGAAGCAAAAAAACTTCAATATTGGCTTCTGTTTTCTCTTTTTTACCTTTGAGGCGGGCAGGAAATACTTTGGTGTTGTTATAAACGAGACAGTCACCTTCGTTGAAATACTTATGGATATCGCTGAATTTCTCGTGTGTAATAGTTTTATTGGCTCTGTCGAGGACCATTAATTTCGCTGAATCACGGGGGTCGACCGGATGCGATGGCACCTTGATTTTTTCGAATTCGTAACGAAAGTCGGTTAATTTCATCGTAGAGTGGTTATAGTATGGATTGCAAAACCCAGAGATTGTCTGTTTTCGCTTTTTTTGCGCAAAAAATATCCGTAATATACAAGATTATCTGCTGTATGACAAGTACGCAGATGCCCCGGAGGTGTGCCAGAGCGGTTGAACGGGGCGGTCTCGAAAACCGTTGTGCATGTAAATGTACCGGGGGTTCGAATCCCTCCACCTCCGCAAAAAATCTCAATAAATTGGCAAAATTTTCCTTTTTTTATTACGTTGATAAGTAGAGTAAGCCGTCAAATTGTAATAGGAGTAAATCTGATGAAAAAACTTTCTGTAACCGCGTTCTTATTGGCAGCAATGCTATTCGTTTCCGGCATTTACGATGCCGAAGCGCAGCTACGTAAAGATTTACCATCAGCTTACCAGCTTACTGGTCCAACATTGATGACCCAACAACAACGCTCTGATACCCGGTTGTTTAATCTGTTTAATGTCTCAATGGGACACTCCTATGAAATGACCATGAGCTCTTTTGGAGGTAGTGTATACAACCAAAACATGTACACTAACACTTTACACCTCGATTTTAACGAAAACCTGCAGGGTCGTGTTGATGTTGCTTTTGCCCACTCTCCGTTCGGACAGGGAATGCCAGGCACAAATCAAACCGGGCAAGTATTCGTACGTAATGCTGAGCTGACCTAAGCAATTAGCGATCGTGCTCACATCCGCTTTCAGTACAACCAGATTCCTCCGGGAATGGGTTACCAAGGTGGCTTTGGACGTCACGGATTTGGCCACTCACCTTATTATAGTCGTGGATATGACCCATTTTTCTATCCATACTGACACTTTTCTACCCTAGATGTCATCAGAAAAAAAAGCTGACGCTGGTCTTACCGACTCCCATCTCAATATTATACTTGGATTTTTTTCCGTCCTGTTCATTTTTTTGTTATCAGCATTGGTATTTCGGCTGATTTACCCTTCTATACAATCCGAGCGAGATAAATCACC
>JAIUMT010000307.1 GCA_022565415.1 Balneolales bacterium
AGCTTCGTTGTGCTGATCCGATTCCGTACGACATGGAATACACCCGCGATTTGGGCTATTGTGCCGCAGATTTCATAATCAAGGGCGGAAACGCTGCTATGGTATCTGTTCAAAATGGCAACTTTGTGCCGATGTTTTTCAAAGACATCATGGATAAGAAAACCGGTAGAACTAAAGTTCGCTTGGTTGATATTCATTCAGAATCGTATGCAATTGCCCGTAACTATATGTTGAGGCTCAATACAGATGATTTCAATGACCCACATGAGTTGGCTAAATTTGCCGATACTTGTAGTGTTACTCTGGATGACTTCAAAAAGCAGTTCTATTACCTGCTCGAAAACGACCAGTTATACAGTCAGGAAATTTCTGACGACTTGGAATTAGCTGTCAAAGAAAAAGCAGAAGAGTCAAAAACCAAAAAGGTTAAATCAAAATAACAAGTTAATACACTTTTTAAGGCCTGTACGTGTTGCAGGCCTTTTTTTTTGAGCCCATTTTACTTGCGTTTAACAGATTAAAGCGCGTATATACAGGTTCAGGGACCGTACATATTTACAGATAATCGTGAGAGGAATTATGGCCGACAGAATTAAACTACACCCAGTTACACCACACCAACAACGCGTTTTCGAAATTGTAGACAGGCTCCGGGCCGGCGATGTGATATTGCTACCAACAGACTCTCAGTACGCTCTTGCTTGCATGTTTTCAAATAAAAAAGGTGTAGACAAGATTCGCTCAATCCGAAACCTGAAAAAAGATCACCTTTTTACATTAATCATCGACGGACTAAACGGAGTTTCCAAGTTTGCGCACCTCAGCGATGCCAATTTTAAGGTCATCAGACGATTACTTCCGGGACCATACACGTTCATTTTACCAGGTACGAAGCAGGTACCGAAATTACTGATGCATCCCAGTCGAAAAACTATCGGTATCAAAGTGCCCGATCATGCCATCTGTCAGAAGATTGTAGAGGAACTGGGCGAGCCCCTAATGGCAACCACTGCGAAACTTCCCGACGATCCGGATGCTAGATTTTTGGACACCTCCGATTTATATGAGGCATTTCAGAAGCATGTAGACCTTTTCATTGATGACGAACAGCCGTTGCAATCTCTGGCAACAACGGTAGTTGACATGACAACTGACGAAGCTAAAGTACTTAGAAAGGGTAGTGGTATGGATACATTAGAGTTCGCTTTTGCTTATAACGACCACGAATACACCGAACCGTAGCCCTGATTTATTTACCAAATACCGATTTCAGATTTTCACTGAAGTCGGGTTTGATGATGCCTTTTTCTGTAATGTAGGCTGTAATCAGTGCGTGTGGTGTTACATCAAATGCTGGATTATAAACCTGCACTTTAGCCGGAGCCACTTCCGAACTTCCGATCGTGGTGATCTCCTTGGCGTCCCGTTCTTCGATTGGGATTTCTGCACCACTACCAATGTTAAGGTCGATGGGTGAGGCTGGTGTGGCCACATAAAACGGTATATAATGGTACGCGGCAAGAACCGCCAAAGAGTACGTCCCGATTTTATTCGCCATATCTCCGTTCGCGGCAACACGGTCTGTGCCGACAATAACCAAATCAACCTGTCCGGTTTGCATTAAATGTCCGGCCATGGAATCTGTGACTAACTTCATTGGGATTTCTGCGCGCATGAGCTCCCAGGCTGTTAATCTGGCTCCCTGTAGCAGGGGACGGGTTTCATCAACCCACACATGGATTTTCTTTTTAGCAATGTGAGCGTGATAAATGACAGATAACGCGGTTCCGAACTGACCAGTGGCTAGTCCGCCCGTGTTGCAATGCGTAAGAATCTGTGCCTTTTTCGGAATTAACTCAACGCCGTTGAGTCCAATTGATTTGCAAACACGTTTGTCTTCGTCGTGGATGGTTTGTGCTACTTTTAGCACCACATCCTTAATGTTACCAATTGGCTCTTCTTTATGCGCGTGGATGGTGGTTTTGATGCGTTCCAGTGCCCAGCTCAGGTTCACCGCCGTTGGACGAGCACTGTTGAGGTATTCGGCAATCCGGTTTACTTCAATTGCGAAACTCGGATAACTGTTTTCTGGTAGGTCTCGGATGCCCAAATACAGTCCATATGCTGCAGCTATCCCAATAGCCGGCGCACCTCGTACACGCATTTTTTTGATGGCTTCCCACATCCGGCCAACATCTCTGATGTCGCTGTAGACAGTTCTTCCGGGTAAAAATGTCTGATCCAGAATGCGAACATGGTCACCACGCCATTCAATCGACAGGATGATATTTTCGGTTGTTTCAGATTCTTGCATTAGACATTCCTGTTGGTTAGAGTAAAGTCAAAATTAGGTATACGATGGCTCAGCACGACAGAAAATATACAGTTTTTGAATATAAAACGAAGCCGAATAACTCACGCCCTCGGATGATATTGCTTGTGCACCTGATGCAAAAATGATCGGTCTACGTGGGTGTAGATTTCAGTTGTGGTGATGGATAGATGGCCGAGCATTTCCTGAACAGAACGTAAATCAGCCCCGCCTTCGAGTAAATGTGTTGCAAAGGAGTGCCTGAAAATATGAGGATACACTTTTTTCGTAACGTTCGATGCATTCGCGGCTTCCTGAACGATGTTCCAGACACCCATCCGCGATAAGGGTCCGCCGCGTTGATTGAGAAAAACAGCACTTTTGGTCCGTTCACGATCTTTTATAAACTGCGGACGAACCACATTCACATAGTACTCCACGGCGTCGATTGCGGGTTTTCCAACCGGAATAAGCCGTTCTTTGTTTCCCTTGCCAATAACCCGAATAAATCCGATCTCAAAATAAAGCTGTCCCAATGTCAACGATATCGCTTCGGAAACGCGGAGGCCGGCGCCATAAAGTAACTCCAGAATAGCCTTGTTTCGCTGATGCGCCAGGTGTTGGGGATCACTAAAAACCCCAATCATGGAGTCAATTTCCTGAGGAGAGAGAATATCAGGAAGTTTGCGCATCCGTTTGGGAATATCAATCACTTCGGCCGGATTCGACGCCGTAATCTCCTCCATCAGCAAAAACTGATGAAAATTCTTTATAGACGATATGTTGCGGGCCATACTCCCCGGAGCCAGCCCCATTGCCGAGAGCTCCTGCAGGTAGTCTTCAAGATGATGAATGTCAACAGCGGCCATGTCGCGAATCGACCGAGCATTCCACAAAAAATCGAGATACCGGGCAATATCATGTTTGTAAGCCGAAACGGTATTCGGCTGCAGCCCTTTTTCAAGGCTCACAAAATGCAGGTAATCATCGAGTAGTTGAATGAATGATGTCATTCTTAATCGGAGCCCGATGGTTCTGTTGGCGGATTATTGCCTCTGGCATGGATTTCAATATCACCTTTTGGAGGAATTCCCTGGTTATCTTTTTGGTCCTGACCCGGATATTTCACTCTGCTATGATACATGCCCACCAAAATTCCCAAAAAACTTTCTTTGATTTTCGTGAGGTCGCGGTAGGTGAGGTCGCAATTATTAAGCTGTCCTTCCTCAAGGCGTTCATCAACCATACGATTGACCAAGTTTTCAAGCTTCTGATAACTCGGCTCGCTCATGGCCCGAGAAGAGGCTTCGACACAATCGGCAAGTAACAAAATTCCGGTTTCCTTCGAATTCGGTAGGGGACCGTTATATCTAAAATCCTCTTCGCGCACTTCACTTGCCTTTTCCACGCTTTTTTTAGCCTTCTCGTAGAAATACCGAATGATGGAGTCTCCGTGGTGAGTTTTGATGAAATCGATTATGATATCGGGCAGATTTGCCTCCTCGGCCATCTTAACACCTGTACTCACATGATTCTTAATAACCATTGCGCTCATGCGAGGTTTCAGCTTGTCATGTTCGTTCTCACCGAACTGATTTTCCACAAAATATTCGGGTTTATCCATTTTGCCGATGTCGTGGTACAAAGCACCTACCCGACACAGAAGAGAGTTTGCATTAATCGCACTTGCTCCCGCTTCTGCCAGGTTTGCCACCTGCAACGAGTGCTGAAACGTACCCGGAGCTCGTGTCATTAATGATTTTAACAGCGGATGATTATTGTTGTTCAGCTCCAGCAGTGAGA
>JAIUMT010000308.1 GCA_022565415.1 Balneolales bacterium
AATATTGCCTTGTTGCAAATCGGCAGCAAACTCTTCAAGCTTGTTAAGCATAGCTACTCCCGTATACGTTATACCATCTATCTGAATTGATCGGATTTCATAGCCGCTTTCGATGAGCTGTTGAAGCTTGATTGCAATTTGCGGACTCATTTGTGTTATAATCGGCGCTGAGTCCTGTGCAGATGCTGTCATTTCGGCTGTTGCACTGGCTGATGGTATGGTAAACTCAAATATGGATGTAGGCCGGGATTCGATTCCTGATGGATTTCGAATTTGCGCAAAAACTTGCCAAAAGTACCTTTGTCCCTCTTTTAGAGCCGTAACTCCGGAAGTAGGGTATTGAAATGAGGTTCCCTGTACGAGTGCATCAACCATTTCGAAATCCAGGAGTGTAGATCCTGTTGAACCTGGTCCGATTGTTGGATCGGTAGAAACGGCGCCTTGAATCAACCCAAATGGCGATTGACCCCGATCTTCAACTATAACAATACGGTATTGCTGGTCTTGAGGACCGTCCCATCGAAACACCGGATTTCGTGATCCAATTACGTCACCACTGCCAACTGGTCCGCCGGGTTGAAGTAACGCATAATCAACAACATTTTCGATGGGTCTGGTGCCGATATTGTCGCTCACGCTGGCCAGAACCCTACCCGTTGAAATGGTGTTTCCACCTTCCAACATAGTTACAGTGGTAGAATAGACGGCGTCTGGTAACGTGGTACTACCACCAAGTTTATTAAAGAAATCTTGTCCGCTGTTGGTTAGCCGTGCGCGGAGTACAGACCCGGGGATACCAGGTAGGCCACTACCCACTAGATTATTGTTATTTGCCACAATTACCTGCCTCGGCTGCATACTGAATGAATTTGCTTGAGGGGTATAGATTTCTGCAATAACGCCATGACGTGAGGATGTTACGTCAATTCTGAAGTATAAATTTTGTAGTTCTGTGTCGGTTACATTTTCAATAATGATCTCGAAAAGCTGAACTCCTCCACCCCGCGAGTCGATTCCAAGTGAAGCGAGGTTTATTGCCTGGGCTTCCGACATCATTGGACTTAACCGAAATTCAGCATTTATTGCATTATCAGCTACCTGAGCTTGTGCTGTTGTTAGCAATAGACTTTGCGCAACAAACAAGAGTAGCGACATAAATAGAGTGCGTTGCTTGCTCATAGTACGTTAAAAATTACTCAACCCAACTTGAATGATTCCCTTTTCCATATTACCTGAATTGAACTACATCGTCAACTGTTGATTTTACACTACTTCTAACACGTTGTTGGACCGTTTGTTCCATTTTCGAAAGATGACTGTGGTGGCTACTTCAGCAATTCCTGATACGAATACAAAAAAAGGCGTGCCTCCGATTTGGAAGCACGCCTGTAAGTCAATTAAGACTACCTAGATCAGTCTGTGAACCGTGGTGTGAACGGATACGGATTGATTGGGTGAGATTCAGCACGACGGTTAGCTTCGCAACCACGACCGTTTGTGTCTTGAGTAGCACATGGTACTGGAGCTTTTCCTAAGCCGTTAACTTCGATGCGATCTTCAGAAATACCGTTTTGTACGTAGAACTGACGAACAGCATTGGCACGTCGTACAGAGAGACGCAAGTTGTATTGGTCACCACCAACGTGATCCGTGTAAGCATCAACACGCAGACGGAAGTCAGCAGCTTCTTTCAGTTTCTCAACGTTTGCAGCTAAAGCAGTTGCAGCACGTGAGCTAATGTTAGATCGGTCGAATGCAAAGTTTACAGTTGCAAGATCACGAATGAAAGCAGGATCGTTTGGATCTAGCGGATCTGTTCCCATTTCAATTTCTTGACCGTCTGTGAAACCATCACCATCGGTGTCTGGGTTGTTTGGATCAGTACCGTAAACGTAGATCTCGTCGTAGTCAGACAGACCGTCGCCATCGGTATCGGCGCTCAATGGGTTAGTACGATATTTATTAATTTCGTCACCATCAGAGAGGCCATCGCCATCGGTATCTGGGTTCAATGGATCAGTTCCGTGAACAAGAACTTCATCACCATCAGAAAGGCCATCGCCATCAGTATCTGGGTTTAATGGGTCAGTTCCGTAAACGTAAATTTCGTCGTAGTCGTTGAGGCCATCGCCATCAGTGTCAGGGTTCAACGGATCGGTGTTATAAACGAACATTTCGTCATAATCACTGAGCCCATCGCCATCTGAGTCACGTGCGCGAAGTTGTTCTTCGCTAAGTGAGCGTAAAAATTCAATAGTCAGCGGATCAGGATCTTGGAGAGGCTCCGAAGATCTACAACCGGTGACCACAAGCAGTGCTACTACTGCAAGAGATGCAAGGTATCGAAAGTGCAGTTTCATGTGAGGTCCTTTAGTTTGTCAGTTACGATGTGTGATTAAAAGCTATACTAATCTGGTTATGGAACAACTAGATTACTAATACGAAAGTTAGTGAATAATTATTGTTCTATAGTCGTCTTTCGAAAAAATCTTTTTACCGAAAGCCTATGTGAAGTATATATAATTTTGCGTAGATTTAAAATCCTATTTCTCAGGGGCTATAGCTCAGCTGGCTAGAGCGCCGCGCTGGCAGCGCGGAGGTCTGGGGTTCGAATCCCCATAGCTCCACTTGGAAAATCTAAAGCTCTGTAAGCATTTTGTTTACAGAGCTTTTTTTTTGAAAACATTCTATTAGCGCACGAGCACTATCCGTCCCCTGGCCACCTGATCATTATTATTACCCGTTGCAATAATAAAGTAGACTCCGGTTGCAGCCTGATTTCCCGCATCATCACGTCCATCCCACTGCGCCCTTCCGCCCCGGGTTACAAACCGCCTGACAAGTCTTCCGTCTACAGAAACTATACTTACAGTACTGTTATCTGCCAACGACTCGATAATAATGGGTGAATCCCCATCCCGCTGATAACTGTACGGGTTCGGATAAATTCGCAAGCTCTGCATTTCGCGTTCGCCTTCTTGCTCCAATGCCTGGTACACTGCAAAACCATTTTCGGTAGCGATGTGCAACTGTCCTGTTTCGGAGTTTAAAGCCAAGGAATTAATCACATTCGACGTTAATGGACTATTTGATGTCGTGAAGTGCCTAATTACCCTACGACCCGATTCTTCAATTAAATACAATCCATCTCCATCCGAGCCAACCCATTTCTGATTGTT
This sequence comes from Balneolales bacterium, assembly GCA_022565415.1. GTDB lineage: Bacteria > Bacteroidota > Rhodothermia > Balneolales > HLUCCA01 > HLUCCA01. The sequence continues at coordinate 3,180 of JAIUMT010000308.1, forward strand.
CGCATCTACAGCCATTGCCGTAACTCGCACATTACGGATTAAAATTCGGTCGAATGCACTAGTTTCGGCGTTAATTAGAGGTTGCGAACGGCGTTCGAGTGCAGATCCGGTGACGATTCTATCCGGAAATAACAGACGAGCAATGCCCTGGTCTGTGCCAAGCCAAATCTCCCCCCTGCGGTCTTGAACTATTGCATTTATACGGTCATTCGGCAAGCTACCTGCCTCATCCATAGTAGATAATCGAAACGCACTCTCATCTCCGCCTTCCGGATTTCGCACCACCAAAACTCCTCTACCAGCTTCAGAAGGATTTAACAGCGTTATCCACAATTGACCATAAGAATCGACAAATACGTCCCTATACCGCGCATCGTATGGTATTTGTGGTAGTTTATTGAAGTTGGTCCAGGTGTCGTTCTCTATACTGAAACGCGATAAAGCCTGAGAGGCAGTTGTCCAGGAAACCGCCCAGATATGATCATCATTGGTCACATCTGCAGCCAAACCGGTGGCAACATAGAATGAAGAAGTCTCACTAGAACCAATTAGCGGACTGTTTTGCGTGTTATAGCGAACTATTTCCCCGGTCGATCTATCCAATCGAAAAACTCCACGACCCCAGGTTCCGAAGAAGTATTGATCTCCTGAAACGGCAACTGTGTTAAAACTATCTCCACTTAGGGATGCAAAATCTTCGCGGGTGTTTATGTTGAAATTTTCCCAGTTTCCGTTGTTGAAAATATAAAAGCCCGTATCCCGAAATCCGATGTTAAACCGGCCCGGCGTCGGACTTGCTGCCCCAACCACATCTCCATTCGCCCCGATCACAAACTGTTCGAACAAATTATGCGATGGAGCATTGGGCTGATAATAATCTGGATCAGCGTTTTCATCAGACCAAAAAGACAGACCAAAAATATT
>JAIUMT010000309.1 GCA_022565415.1 Balneolales bacterium
GTAACTGGCGTTAACGAGATGGGAAATGCGATTACGGCTGAAGTTCGCATGGAAGACGTTCTTACCATCAACAACATCTGGATGTATCGTCAGCTAGCTGGCGGACTCACAACGGCGCACGTCATGCACGGATCTGCCAACGCAATCGGAGGTCAGAATGTGACCCTAAAAATGCGTTGGGGAGCGTTGTCGCACGAATTGCCGCTGGAAGGCGCCCGTCGCACCATCAAATTTGCACTGGGCGAACATCCCAAACGTGTGGGCCACACCCGATACCCCGACACGCGCATGGGCGTAGAGCAAATTATAGCCGATCGCTTCCGAATGGCGCGCGACTACGAACATCGACGGCAGCAATGGGAGTCGAATCAGGTTGGAATTCCGCCGCGACGCGATCTTCGTCTCGACGCCTTGGTTGATATTCTAAATGGCGACCTAGATGTGCATTCGCACAGTTATCGTCAGGATGAAATCCTGATGCTGATGGTGCTCGCCGAAGAAATCGGATTCGATATCAAAGCGTTTCATCATGCTTTGGAAGCCTATAAAGTGGCTCCCGAATTGGCAGAACGCGGTATTGGCGCCGTTGTTTGGTCCGATTGGGGCGGATTCAAAATCGAGGCCTACGACAACACCAACTACAACGCTCGGTTGCTGCACGAAGCCGGAGTGGTCACCTCATTGCACTCCGATAACAGCGACATCGCAACCCGAATGAATTGGGAGGCGGCTAAAATGGTGCGAGTGGGTATGAGTCCGGAGGATGCCCTGGAATTGGTCACCATCCGAACGGCCGAATTATTGGGCATCGACGACATGGTTGGCTCGCTTGAATCCGGCAAGGATGCCGATTTTGTGATTTGGAGCGGGGATCCGCTTTCGACCTTCACCGTCGCCGAGCAAACCTGGATCGACGGACGAAACTATTTCAGTCTCGAGGAAGACGCCCGACTTCAGGCCCAGAATGAATCCGAGCGCAACGCACTCATCCAACTTCTTTTGGAGGCCCAAAATGACTGATTTTAAACCGACGTTTTACACAAAGGTAACTCCTATGATATTCCTAGCAACATTTCTGATTATGCTGTTTTCTGTCGCTCCTTTGGTGGCTCAGACACCGGCGCCCCAACAAACTGGCACCATTGCGTTAACCGGTGCAACCATCCATACACTTTCTGGAAGCAGCATCGAAAACGGGACCATCGTTTTTGAGGATGGTGTTATTACAGCGGTCGGTGCATCGGTTGATGTACCAGCCGGAGCGCGGGTTGAGAACATCAGTGGAAAGCATGTTTATCCGGGACTGATTGATGCCTGGAGTCAAATTGGTATCACTGAAATTGGCGCTGTTAATATGACAAGTGATGTGAACGAGCAAGGACCGGTAAATCCGAATGCGCGGGCCGATCGGGCGTTTCATCCCGAGAGTCGGCATATTGGCGTGGCACGCTCAGCCGGAATAGTGGTAGCCGTAACGAGTCCGGGAGGCGGACTGGTGTCGGGTCAGTCGGCAGCTATGATGTTGGAAGGCTGGACGTGGCAGGAAATGACGCTCAAGGCGGGAACGGGGATGATGGTAAACTGGCCAAACCCGAACAACGCCCGGACGTACGGAACTCAACTCGAAACGCTGAGGGAAACCTTTGCCAATGCCCGGGCCTATAAAACCGCTCAGGAAGCGATGGAAGCCGGAAACGGGGAATTTCATAATGTAGATTCTCGCTGGGAAGCCATGATTCCGGTGTTTAATGGCGAAATGCCGGTAGTGGTGAGCGCAAATGATGTGCGACAAATTCAAGATGCGATTACCTGGTCGAAAGAAGAGGAAATTCGCCTCATAATTCTGGGCGGACGCGATTCACACCTGGTCACCGAGCACTTGAAAAGCAATGATATTCCGGTGTTGGTCACTTCGGTGCAGTCGGCCCCGAGCCGTTGGTGGGAACCCTACTATGCTTGGTACGAACTGCCTCTGAAACTTCACGAAGCCGGAGTAACCTTTGCCATAGCAGGTACATCCAGTGCGGCATATGCCAATCGTTTGCCGTTTGAAGCTGGAACAGCCGCGGCATTTGGTCTGCCAGCTGAGGAAGCCCTCAAATCAGTTTCGCTGTATGCAGCACAAATAATGGGAATAGACGACCGAATTGGGTCTATCGAAGTCGGAAAAGATGCTTCGTTCATTATCACCGATGGAAATCCGATTGAATACCGTACCCGAGTGGATCAGGTTTATATTCAGGGTAGAAAAAGTGATATGAATGATGCGCACCGCCGGGCGTACGAGCGTTATTCAGAGAAACTTAATCAGCGACAGAACTAAAATTTTAGGTCTGTGTTTTTTTTCGGCCGTTGTCTGATCGTCGCTGGTACTTCACAAATGGCCCCCGATGGTTTAGATTCGATGGTTTATCATCGCCTCTAGCTATGAAGCACTTTTATATTGGCGCTTGATAGTTCAAATTCGATGTACGTGAGTGGAAAGTAACCGTAGAGGACAGGCTTCTTAGTCTGTCCTCATTCAATTTGTCGCATCATAGTTGCCTCGAAAGCAGGTTTGTCCGACCTCACGATTCGTTTGTGGAAATCCAAAATTATGTCAGTTATAATTTATAATTTACGTCATACTGAACAGCGATAAATCAACCTTCATACTTCAACCCATACCGTTATGCTAAAACTCAAACGTATCCTAGTGCCCACCGACTTCTCAGATTCCGCGAAAGCAGCATACGCTTTTGGCGTTGAACTGACCCGCAAATATGGCGGAAAAGTCGACCTCATTCACGTTATTCCCACATTTAAGTATCTCAACGAAAGCGTGAATCGACTCGGACTCCCCATAAACCTCGATAAGGATATTTATCCGCATATTGTAACCGAGACCGAGGAGCGTTTGAAGGAAGAATTCAATGCGATGATTCCAGCCGAACAACGCGGAAAAGCATACGTTCAGGTCGATATCAAAGCATCAGATGCAATTATTCGAACAGCAACGGAAACGGATGTCGATTTGATTGTGATGGGAGCGACCGGATCTCGTGGTAAAGACATCATCTGGGGCTCAACGACCGAAAAAGTGGTTCGTAAATCTCCTATTCCGGTTTTAGCTATACCTTCAGAAGCTGTTCCAAACCAAATCGACCGAATTTTAGTACCATCCGATTATTCCGAATTATCATTTCGTGCGCTGAGGGGAGCCGTTGCTCTGGCCAATTCCCTCGAATCTGAAATCACCCTTTTGCATGTTATCGAACTATACGGATCTCCGCTCGACGATGAGCCCCGCGAGCAAGGAAAAGACCAAATCGCGTCAATTACCGAGAAACTGGGCGCACGATTAGAAGGATGGACCGCGGCTAATCCGCAGTTTGAACTTAGTTTTCAGCGCGACGGCGATGCGATGTTTCTGCTATCGACCCGGGGCGGATCTGAGAAGCGAACCCCTCTTAAAATCGTCGTTACCAAAGCCGTTTCGGCACACTCTGAAATTGTAGAATATGCCAACGAAAACAGCGACATGGTTGTGATTACAACACACGGTCGATCCGGTTTGAGTCACCTGTTCCTGGGATCCGTTACCGAAAAAGTGGTTCAAGCCACTAACAAACCTGTCTTAACCTGGAGACCCAAAAAGCATGGCTGATATGCAGTCGGAGGAGAGTCAGCCTAACGCGAATCCTGCTACTTCCAATTCGGAAGGGCAGCAAATAAAAGACGAAACCCAAATCAAAGAGTTGCCTTTGCTCATGTTGAAAGGCTTTGCTATGGGTTCGGCCGATGTTGTTCCGGGGGTAAGCGGAGGTACGCTGGCCCTGATTACCGGAATTTATACACGCCTGATCGATGCCATTAAAAGTGTCGATTTGCCGGTTCTGAGAGCCTTATTTCGGTTGCAAATCCGGGAAGTGTTCGAACGGGTACATTGGCTTTTTCTGGTCGGATTACTGAGCGGGGTGTTGGGCGCTGTTTTATTTTTTACCCGGGTAATTCGTCTGCCAGAACTCATGTTTATTCATCCCGAGCCGATATACGGACTATTCTTCGGACTGATTGTTGGCTCCGTTTGGCTTATAGGTCGGGATTTAGGCGGAATTACAC
>JAIUMT010000310.1 GCA_022565415.1 Balneolales bacterium
ACACAGAGTCTGGTTCGTTTATTGTGAATGATGCACTCAGAAATGAGTTTTGCGACGAAGATGATGATTTTTTCATTGATGACAGTGCGCATGGAAAAGACATGCAGATTTACAGACATTTACCGCTGTTGAAATCCACAATTGGGGAATTTAAAGTTGTGAGTGTGCCAATTTGTGATGATGACCCGGCTATAGTTCGGGAGCTTGATTATGTGCTTTCTGAAATCATGGGCGGGCGCAACATCTTGTTGGTTGTGGCTTGTTCGATGCCATCTGATAACGCCAATGTGCGGCAGCTCTACGAACTGGTGAACTCAGGAGACATTTCAAACCTGATGAATCGTGTAAACAGTGGGGAATGTGATATGAGCGGGGCAGCTGCATTTATGGGAGGCATACTTATTGCTAAATCCTGGGAATTGTCGCTAAAGTTTTTATCTGCAAACTCGCAGAACGACAGTGCTATCGCCGGATTTGCTGTACTTGAACCGAAAATATGATTCAACCTGAATCCCAAAGCTTTACAATTATCGGGGCGGGTCGTGTTGGAAAAGCACTCGGATTGGCGCTACATGCAGCCGGACACCGGTTTCACTCGCTGATATCATCCAAGTCGGCTTCAGAACTACCTGAGTTCGCTGATGCAGATATTCAACACCGATTTGAATCTGTTAGCAATGCGAAATCCTTCGGGGATGTGTGTTTTATCTGCGTACCCGACGACCAGATTTCATCAGTTTGTGAACAATTTCCAAATTCTGTAACCAATCCCAAGGTTGTTTCGCATGTATCTGGTGCCTGTTCATCGACATTACTTGAACCATTGAGGGAAAGAGGGATAAAAGTAGCATCATTTCATCCGATGCAGACGTTTTCGATAGGAGCTGGCTCTGAAATTTTCGTTGACACTCTAATTAGTATCGAAGGCGATGAGGAAGCTTGTTTAACGCTCCAACATATTGCTACTAACATCGCAGGCAAGCCAAGAATAATCACCGCTGAAATGAAAACAGCCCTACATATAGCCGGTGTTGCTATATCAAATTTTATGTCGGCTCAATTTTTGATGGCCACAGATATTTTATCACAGTATGATTCTAGCGTTGATCAACGTATTGTGCGAGAGCAATTTGGGACCATTGCGCGCACAACTCTTGAGAACATCATTTCAAAGGGATTTCCGTCGGCCATTACCGGACCAGCTTCACGAGGGGACCTCACAACTGTACAGTTACATATCGATTCTATTCACAATGAAGAGCTCAGGCAAGTGTACATATTGAACTCACTTCGACTAGCGCGGGAATCTTTACCCGAAGCCCACCCCTTAATAACGTTCCTCACCAACAGCTAAAATACTTTTACATTTTATTCGCACTTCAAGTGCATTAAAATTCGTTACTTGTTAATTGCAATCATCAAAAACTTAAAATTCATTAGTTGTTGAAATATCTTTTAATTCCCATACTCATACTCACGGTACTAATTGGCTGCTCAACTCCAGAGACGGAACAATTTAGTTCGTTGCCTGTTATACCAATAAAGGCAGATGACATTTCCAGCTTGGTAGCCGAGCACTCGGGTCAGAAAGCAGTCTTGATGAATGTCTGGGCGACTTGGTGCATTCCGTGCATTGAAGAATTCCCCTACATAGTCGAGGTTCGCGAAGAATTCAAAGACGAATTGGATGTCGTGTTTATTTCTGCCGACTTCCCCGAAGCATCCGCTAGAATTGACACATTCTTAACCGAAAACGGCGTTTACTGGCAAACATACATCAAAGACGATCGTGATGAACCATTTATTGATGCCGTCTGGCATAAATGGACGGGCGCATTACCGGTAACCGTAATTTACACAAAAGAAGGTGAATTCATGACTGCCTTCGAGCGTCCGGCCAGCTACGATGAATTTCGTGAATTAGCAATCCAAGCCATTGAAAACCAAAACTAACGAATACCTACTATGAAACTACTTAGATACTCAATTTTACCCGTTATTGCGCTGACGGTCATGGCCTTTTCATCCATCGAGTTGAAAGAGCTTGAAATCGGTGATGTCGGACCTATGTTCGATTACGAAATGCAAAACATTGATGGAAATATGCTCACACTCAATGACATAAAGGATGTAAACGGAACATTGCTCATTTTTTCTTGCAATACATGTCCGTACGTTCACGCCTGGGAAGACCGATACCTTGAAATCGAACAACTTGCCGCAGACAATAACATCGGCATGATTTATGTCAACCCAAACGAAGACATCCGTGATAGAGGAGAGTCCTTAATTGATAACCAGGAACGTGCGGCATTAATTGGATATACCGCTCCTTACACCATCGATACAAACCACCAACTTGCCGATGCATATGGTGCAACAAGAACACCACACGTCTATCTGATGGATGCCGATAATGTGTTAGTTTTCAGAGGCGCCATCGACGACAATAGCCGGTCTGCATCAGATGTAGAAAACACCTACTTACGCGATGCAATTCTGGAACTTACTTCAGGCCGGGAAATTACAACCAAGACTAGTCGGGCTATAGGTTGCACAATCAAGCGTATCTGATTTAGTCAAAATATTCGTATATTGGGGGTCTGTCACAATTCGGTGGCAGCCCCTTTTTTTATTACACAGAATATGCCAACCTGGACATTAAATACCGAATTTCGAATTGATTCAGCTCACTCCATCGATGGATATGATGGAAAGTGCGGACGAGTTCACGGTCATACCTACCGCGTTCGTATGACAGCCAAATCCAACAAGCTCAACCCATCCAAGTATCTGAAATCCCCTGACATGGTTTGTGATTTTCGCGAACTTAAATGGGCTGGAAAAGATGTTGAAAAAGGAGGCTTGGATCATGCGTTTCTTAACGATTTAGTAGATTTCCCAACATCAGCAGAACGAATGGCTGAATACATCCACGCTGAAACCATCAAACGAATTCCAGCTGGTATTCGACTTACCGTTACTATTTGGGAAACACCCGACAGCTGGGTCGAATATACCGACGAGGATTGTTGATGCCGATTACGCAATCAAAAACGCTCATTTCTGAGCAAAATGCTAGTTTTCTGGATACATCTTACCCTATAATGGAACACTTTCATACCATTCAGGGCGAAGGTGTGCATACAGGTCAGTCGGCCTATTTTGTGCGAACAGGAGGGTGCGATGTTAAGTGCTGGTGGTGTGACGTAAAAGACAGTTGGGACGAAGATAAACATCCCAAAATTGCAGTAGCCGACATTTTAGCTTCGATTCAAAAGTTTAAGCCTGCTTTTGTCGTTATAACCGGAGGGGAACCCCTTTTGCACGACCTCACCGATTTGACGCGGGGAATTCATTCAATTGGACTTCGGGTTCACATTGAAACCAGTGGATCTTCGCCATTATCAGGTGAACTAGACTGGATTACACTTTCTCCGAAGCGTTTCAAAAAGCCACTCCTGGAGATTTATCCGTACGTCGATGAACTGAAAGTCGTTGTTTTGACTAAAAAAGATTTGCAGTGGGCAGAGGAGCATGCTGCTTTATGTCCGGAAAATACGCGCTTATTGCTTCAACACGAGTGGGACACTCCCAAATCTATGCCGCTAATTGTAGAATACGTCAAAGAAAACCCACATTGGGGTATTTCGTTACAGACGCACAAGTTTCTGCAAATTCCGTAGGCTGCTTATTTATTCATCCACGGACTAACAATCTCAATGAGCTGATCGTTGAAATTGGTGGTATCTGTGGGAATAAATGGGAAACCGGTAAGCTTAGCAAACAACTCGGCATATCGTTCAAATGTTTCAATTCTGAAATCATCGGACATTTCGGGCATTAATTGTCCTTCTTTTCCCTCAAAGCCCTGACCCATCAGCCATTCGCGGATGAATTCCTTGGAAAGTTGGCGCTGTGATATGTTGCGTTGGAGCCTGTCTTCATACCCATCCATGTAGAAATAGCGCGACGAATCGGGAGTATGAACTTCATCGATCAGTATAATTTCACCGTTATAAATTCCGAATTCGTATTTGGTGTCGACAAGTATGAGACCTTTTTCAGCGGCAATTTCTGTGCCT
>JAIUMT010000311.1 GCA_022565415.1 Balneolales bacterium
CGAGACATGTCTTATCCGCATATTGGTCTGTCTGTTGTTGCCACCGATGTCGGAGGCGGGTTTTCAATCGGTTTGGGCGGACTCGGATTCATAATCGGGTTATCTGGTTCCTGGATGCTGTTCACAGGATTGATGGGAGCCTGGCTCAGCGCCGTGTTTTTAATCCCGAAGGTGAAAAAACTATCGACGGAGAAACGATTCTTCACCATGCCTCAGCTATTCGGACATTTTTACAGTCCGGGAGCGGCGCTCGTAGCCGGGGTCATATCAGCCGTCGGGTACATCGGATTTACCAGCTCCCAGATGCTAGCCGGAGCAAAGCTCGCATCCGCATCATTCCCCGAACTCACCCTAACCCATGCGTTGCTCATAATGGGGTTCATCATCGTGATTTACACGGTTATGGGCGGAATCAAAGCCGTAATCTACACCGACACGTTTCAATGGGCGTTGTTAATGGTCGGGCTCGTATTCGTGGGAATTCCCATCGCGTACTACGCCGTTGGCGGGTATGATGCCATTGTTGAATACGTTCCAGCCTCGTTCATGCGCCTGGATGCCATTAGTCATTACGATTTCATAAACTGGTGCATAACTATCATGCCAATTTGGTTCGTCGGGATGACCTTATATCAGCGGATTTATGCCTCCCGCGACGAGAAAGAAGCCAAGAAAGCCTGGTATCTGGCCGGACTCTTCGAATGGCCAATAATGGCTTTTATGGGAGTTTTTCTCGGATTGCTAGCCCGTGTAGCTGCCGAGCAAGGGATGTTTGCCGCACTTGGCTATGTAGATGCCTCGAACATGGATGCCGAAATGGGGCTGCCATTGCTATTAACCACTGTTTTGCCCATCGGATTTATGGGATTAATGATGTCTGCGTACTTCTCAGCCGTTATGTCTACCGCCGACAGTTGTCTTGTGGCCGCCTCCGGCAATGTCGTTACCGACATCATGCGAAAGGGACTTGGATTTCGGAATCGGGCGATTGCCGACATCCGATTATCTCAGATAGTTACCCTGATTTTAGGTGTTTTCGCACTATTTATCGCTGCCTCCTTTGAAAACGTGCTCGACATTATGTTATGGTCGTACGCGTTCATGGTCTCCGGACTGCTCGTGCCCGTAATCGGGGCGCTTTACTGGAAACGCAGTACCGCGGTTGGGGCTATCTCGGCAATGGTAAGTGGAGGATCCATTACCGTTTGGCTAAGTGTATGGCCGCCAGCATTTCTAAGCGAAAACTGGGACCCGAACCTGTACGGATTAACCGTGGCAGTAATAGTATTTATGGCCGTTTCTTTATTAACACAAAGAAAATCCGGCGACGTTGCCAATACCCCCTAAAATTTGCAAAAAATCTTCCCATATTGTCTGTGAAAGGACATCCTAATATTCTACAAAATTATCGAAAATCGAACACGATTAACTACAGAACCTATGAGTATTGTTACAATTACAAATCAGAATTACGAAACCGCAGACTTTTCCAAAGATGATATCGCCACTTTTTTGTTCCATGCACTCGAACAGTATGGCGACAAAAAACCGGATATTCTGAAATGCCTCGAATATGCACTTTCTGCTGAACCCGGAAAAGGCGGATTAATCACCTTAGCAGAGGAAAACGGCAAAATTGTGGGCGCCGTGGTGATCAATCATACCGGAATGGGTGGTTACATCCCCGAAAATATTCTGGTGTATATCGCCGTAGATCCATCTCAGCGCGGAAAAGGCGTAGGGAAATTGTTGATGGAGGAAGCTATTGGTAAATCCAGTGGTGACATCGCACTTCACGTTGAGCCCGAAAATCCGGCGAAACGATTGTATGAGCGACTTGGTTTTACCAACAAATACCTAGAAATGCGTTTGCACAAAGCTTAAAACAAAAAGGAGCGAATCATGGCCTATTTAAAGCTTTATCGCGACCGCCTTAAACATAATTACACGTTTCTGACGAAAATACTCAGCGAAAAGGACGTCTCTTGGGGCGTTGTTACCAAGCTGTTTTGCGGAAACGAGATGTTTCTCAAAGAAATAGCTGATCTGGGCGTTGTTGAAATGCACGACTCGCGCATCAGTAATCTTAAAACCATCAAAAAAATCTGTCCGAATGTACAGACGGTTTACATCAAACCACCTCCGAGACACAGCATCAAAAGCATCATCAAGTATGCAGATGTGAGTTTCAACACAGAATTCGAAACCATTAAACTGCTCTCTGATGAGGCCGTTCGACAAGACAAACGGCACAAAATCCTCATCATGATTGAAATGGGCGACTTGCGCGAGGGTGTGATGCGCGAAGAATTGATTGCATTCTATGAGAGCGTATTTCGATTGCCGAAAATTGATATCGTTGGCATTGGAACAAATTTAAACTGCGTCCTCGGAGTGATGCCAAGTAGCGATAAACTCATTCAGTTGGCCCTGTATAAGCAGATAATTGAGCTGAAACTGGATATCAAAATACCTTGGGTTTCGGGTGGAACAACAGTTACGTTGCCGTTACTTATTCGTGGCGATTTACCTGCCGGAGTGAATCATTTTCGTCTTGGAGAGGCCCTTTATTTTGGGGCGGATTTATTTTCGGGCACCACTATTGAGGGAATGCGCGACGATATTCTGAAACTATACACCGAGATTATCGAAATCCACGAAAAACCTGTGGTTCCGAGCGGCGATATGGGGCTGGATCCCATGGGTCAGATGACCGAAATCGACGAATCTTTAATCGGACAAACATCTACCCGTGCTATTGTTGATGTAGGTCAGCTCGATATCAATCCCGATTTTCTCATTCCCGAAGACCCCGATGTTTCTATTGTTGATGCTAGCTCCGACATGCTTGTGTTGGATGAGGCCTATAATAAACGCAACTTGAAAGTTGGCGATGAAGTATCTTTTAACCTAAAATACATGGGTGCTTTGGGTATAATGAACTCGCGTTATATCGACAAAATTGTTGAATAAATAATTATTCTGCATTCATTGGGATTTACTTATCATACTTAGCTTAAGAAATTATTAAAATGTTTGAATCCAAAGCATTTGGTCCTGTAATGCAGCCCCAAAAACCACTACGTGCAGTGGATCTTACCGGAGATGGATATCCGGGTAAGGTAATTGATCAACAGTGGCTCGTTGGCGGTTATCTGGAAAATCGCAAAGGCATGTACACCTCAGAATTGTACAACAACGAGCGTTATATTCACCTGGGAATCGATATCTGGGCTTCTGCCGGGAACCCGGTTTTTGCAATTCGCGACGGGGAAGTGTTCGGAGTTGAGGATAATAACAGCTCCCTGAATTATGGTCCAACGCTCATCACTCAACACGAAGTTAGCGGAATCAAAATTTGGTGCTTGTACGGGCATCTGAGTCGCGGATCAATAGCAGAGTTGAAAGCAGGAGACACCATCAAAAAAGGCGACAAACTGGCTTTATTGGGGTCTACTGCTGAAAATGGAGGCTGGATACCGCATCTTCATTTTCAGGTCGGACTAGACAAACCTACAACAATCGATATGCCCGGTGTGTGCGCACCCGATGAAGTAAGCAAATGCCGCCTCACATATCCAGATCCGCGTTTACTGCTAGGACCACTGTACTGATGAAGTCTCAGTTAGAAACCAAAAGTTTAAAAGCGCTCACCGGTTTCAGACACGAGTTGCATCAGCACCCGGAATTATCTGGCGAAGAGGTTGAAACTGCGCGAAGAGTGGCCGACTACTTGTCTAGGTTTGAGGCATTCGAAGTCACAACCGGGGTCGGAAAACACGGAATTTTGGCGACAATAGATTCCGGCAAGAAGGGGTGTCATACAGTATTACGCGCCGAACTGGATGCGTTACCAATTCAAGAGTCCACCGATGTACCCTATGCTTCGGTAAACGAAGGAGTGGGTCATCACTGCGGGCACGACGGACATATTGCTATTCTTTGTGGAATGGCTGAGGGTTTGACTAAAAATCCCATCCGCAAAGGAAAAGTTACGTTGTTGTTTCAGCCAGCCGAGGAAATCGGTGCCGGTGCTGAAATGATGCTCAACGACCCCGTTTTTAAG
>JAIUMT010000312.1 GCA_022565415.1 Balneolales bacterium
CAGTGAAATTTGCCCAGGTGGCTAAACTTTGAACAAAGCCGGATAAACCCAGAATTACCACATTATGAAACAAAACTATACTGCCAAATATCAGTGCTATTTGTGCAATCTGAGGTTTGCTTTGGTTTGGTTTCGGTACCAGAGAATGGAAAAACATAACTGTAGCCACTTTGGCAAATAGGTTAAGTCCCCATAAGTCGAGCATTGCATCCTGCATAAAAGCAAATGCTGCTGCAAATAGTAAGCTTCGGGTCCGATCGTAATGATACATTATCCAGAGCAGGAAAATCATCATCATGTCGGGTTCAGCATTGAAAATGCGCAGGTGTCGGAAAATCATTATTTGTCCGACTAACATCAGAAATCCAACAATAATATGTTTAATTACATTGGGTTTCATCAGAATAACACCTCGTATTGCGTGTTAAGGCTGTCTAATTCGGGATTAGGTCTGAACTTGACCACAAAAGCTTCGGCTAAATTATTCAGGTTTACAAAAGGTTCGACGTAGATTAATTGAGTATCGCGACCTGGTTCTGGTTGAGAGCGAACTACGGTTCCGATGGCGATATTTGCCGGAAAGTTGTTACTCAGACCACTAGTTTCGATAATCATTCCTTCATGAACACGAACAGTTTGTGGGATGTAATTTAGAATCAGTTCTGTTCCGATGCCGTCCCAGGATATCATACCATTGGCCCGGGTACCTTGGATGTTGGCGCTTGCTCGGAATAAACTGTTGTAGATTGGCATGACTTGGGCACGGGTAGGACCAACAAGTACAACACGACCTACCAATCCGCTGGCGTTAACTACGGGCATACCGATTTCGACGCCTGCTTCACTCCCTAAATCGATGGTAAGTAAATTTCGTAATCCGGTAAGATTTTTGCCAACAATACGAACTGGAATAAGGTCGTATGGTCCTTCGTGATCGTTTTGGAAGTCTAGTAAAGAACGGAGTTGGCTGATTTCCTCGTTGGCCGATCGAAGTCTGCTGAGTTCGTCTAGTAATCTAACATTTTCACGTTGAAGTTCACGGTTGGTTTGCAACGCTGTGCGATAAACCCTGACGGAAGAAAGGGGCATTTCCAGATAACTCATGGTTGTCATGGCAATGACGCGGGTATTTTGCAGACCTCCGTCATGACGTGTAACCAATAACGCAATTGCGATTAAAAGGAATACGCCTGTTAGTAAGTGATCTCTGGCATTTTCAATTTTGCTGAAAAGGAAAGGCATTCGGGCGCAGTATCCTTTAGCTGATTACAGATCGGTAATAGTTGAGGTTTTCGAGTACTTCACCTGTACCGCGAACAACAGCCGTGAGTGGGTCTTCTGCGATGTGAACCGGAAGATCGGTTGTGTCGCGGATAAGTTTGTCGAGGTTTTTGAGCAGGGCACCACCACCGGTTAGCATAATGCCTCGATCCAAAATATCAGCGGATAGTTCTGGTGGGGTTTGCTCGAGACTTTGATTAATCGACTCGATAATGGTGTTCACAGACTCGGCGATTGCTTCGCGTACTTCCACGCTGGAAACTGTTCTGATTCTTGGAACGCCATTTACCAGGTCACGACCTTTGGTCTGAATTTCGATTTCTTCGTCGAGTGGAGCGGCTGAGCCGATCATGCACTTAACTTGCTCTGCGGTACGTTCACCGATTAACAAGTTGTGATTTCGTCGGAAATAGTTGATGATGTCGTCGTTGAGTTCATCTCCACCAATTCGAACAGATTCGGTATGAACAATACCAGATAGTGCAATAACTGCGATTTCTGTGGTTCCACCGCCGATGTCAACAATCATATTACCGACTGGTTCGTGCACGTTTAATCCGATACCAATCGCTGCTGCCATGGGTTCATCAACCAGATAGACATCTTTAGCACCAGCTCGTTCTGCACTGTCTCGTACAGCCCGTCGTTCTACTTCGGTAATGCCGCTTGGAACACAAACCACCATTTTTCGGGTAGAGGAAAACCATTGTAGTTTTACTTTTTTAATCATGCCGCGAATCATGAGTTCGGCGACTTCAAAGTCTGCAATTACGCCGTCGCGAAGCGGCCGGACGGTGCGAATATCTTTGTGCGTTTTTTCGTGCATCAACCTTGCCTCATGTCCGACGGCTACTGCTTGATTGTGAGAATTTAGCGCCACAATGGAGGGTTCGTTTAGTACGATGCCCTGACCTTTAGCATAAATTAGTGTGTTTGCTGTTCCTAAATCGATTGCGATATCGGTATAGAGCCAATCGAGAAGTCCCTTGGGTGCGTTTTTTCGTTTAGATCTGATGTCTGAGTTGTTGGACATGTTTTATAGGCAAGTAAAACGGTTGAAAAGTGTAATTTTAATGAGATTTAAGTTACTATTTTGTAACTGGAGTTGCGAATATGATTATCTATTTTTATCAATGGCGGAAATGACGCATTCCGGTGAACAACATAACGAGTCCGAGCTTGTTTGCAGTATCTATAACTTCCTGGTCGCGCACACTTCCTCCTGGTTGGATTATCGCTGTTGCTCCTGCTTTTGCCGCTGCTTCGATTCCGTCTGAGAACGGGAAAAATGCATCGCTGGCAATGGCGCAACCTTGTAGACTTAACTGACTGTTTGCCGCTTTTCTAACCGCGAGTTCGGAGGAGTCGACACGACTTGTCTGACCGTTTCCAATTCCGAGAGTTTGTCCGTTCTTGGCGAATACTACAGCATTCGATTTCACGTGCTTCACCACTTTCCATGCGAAAAGCAAATCCTGAAGCTCTTGAGCGGTTGGCTTGCGATCGGTTACGATTTGAAGTGATTCGGGGCTAACAGCACCTTGATCTGGTTGTTGAACTAATGCTCCGCCAAAAATACTTCGAATTTGTGATGCGCTGCTATCGCTAATGGTTTTTTTAAGTCGTATTAAACGGCGATTAGCTTTTTTTGTGAGTAATTCTATGGCTTCTGCAGAAAAATCGGGTGCTATTATGATTTCAGAAAAGATTTCGTTCATGGCCAGGGCCGCTTCCAAATCAAGCGTCTGATTAACGGCTATTATACCTCCGAAAGGAGATACTTTATCGGTTTCGAAAGCACGATACCAGGCATTAGTGAGCGTGTCTGCAACGGCGACTCCGCACGGATTTGTATGTTTAACGATAACGCAGGCAGGCTGATTGGTATCAAATTCAGCTAACATCTGAAGCGCGGCATCGGTGTCGAGAAAGTTGTTGTAACTGAGTTGTTTGCCATGAAAACAGTCGATGTAGTCACCCTGATTTCCGTAAACAGCAGCCATTTGATGCGGATTTTCGCCGTATCGCAAAGACTGTGATATAGGCAACGCTACATTAAGCGATTCTTTTGGTGACTGATCGGTCACTTCCATTAAGTAGTTAGCGATGTAGCTGTCGTATTCGGCAGTATGACGAAATGCGTCGCGGGCTAGTTCTAGTCTTGTTTGAAAGTCAATTCCATTCTGGTTTTCGAGTTTTTCCAGGAATGATTCGTATTGATCTGGACTCGTTAATATCGATACATGAGCGAAATTTTTGGCTGCGGCTCGAACCATGGTTGGTCCGCCGATGTCGATGAACTCTACCGCTTGTTCCAGTTTTGTGTCGGGATTGTCAATTGTGTTTTTGAAAGGGTAGAGGTTTACAACTACCAGATCAATTGCTTTGATATCTAAATCTTTTAACGTTTCGACATCCGGTTTGTGGCTTGTCCGAGCTAAAATACCGGCATGGATGTGCGGATGCAATGTTTTAACTCGTCCGTCGAGACATTCCGGAAAACCAGTTACTTCAGATACCTCAGTTACCGGAATTCCAGCATCAGAAATGGCCTTATGAGTTCCTCCCGTTGATAGTATTTCGATATTTAGCTCGTGCAGTTTTCGGGCTAAATCAACGATTCCGGTTTTGTCGGAGACCGAAATGAGTGCGCGTTTTATCGTAGTAGGATTGATGTTTAAAGGGGTAACGGAAGCGGTGCTCATGGGAAGGTTTTTTTAATCAGCTGTTGGATGGTTTGGGGTAACAGGATGTGTTCTTGTTCTAAAACACGTGCAGC
>JAIUMT010000313.1 GCA_022565415.1 Balneolales bacterium
ATCAGACCTTCGCATACACCTCCATCGCGGCCGAAAACATGATGACGGGTCATGCCGCGTTCGTGTTGGCCGCCTCCAAACGAATTACCCATCTCGAAGCCCAATCGCGCATTCAGGAGATGTACGCTAACCGCTGGCCCGACCGGGCTACGATGAGTTTCTCCGATCAAAACGAGGCAAAACTTGCCATTGCCCGGGAAATTATTGGCGAAAACCGCGCACTTTATGCAAAATCCATCCTTCGGGGAATGGCCATCACGTTGATGGATCCGGGTCGGCTCGTGTATGCCAGAACATTTCGGGATGCCGATTTGGCTGAAATCGGACTCACCAACATTGTCGCCTCGGAGGGGGTGTTTGGCGCGGTGCGTCGGGTGCTGGATGAAGATCCGCTTATGGCCGGCTACATGGTCGGATATTTACTGATGCTCGGACTTTTTAGCCTGCTAACTCTGTATGGAACCTGGTTTTTCTTGCGGAGGTATCCGTTGGTTGCAACGACGCTAATTTGTGTATTTTTGTACTTACTGGTGCTTGGCGGACCGAACGGATATGCCCGATTCCGCCTGTACATCATGCCATTTATGATTTTGCTGAGTTTAGGTGCGTTTTTGACGACGCCAGCCTGGCTTAAGCGGCTTAATACGTCTCGGTAAATGTGAATTTAACTGTGGATAAGCGGGTGGGCAATTGTGTATATTCGCATTTGAAATCAGGTTTTCGACAAGCATGACCGATACAGAAACTGGAGTCTTCACAAGCTCTCTCATAAGCTGAAATCGGTGAGATAATCAGTTGTGTAGAATCGAAAACAGAGATCCGAATGTCCGACAATTGAAAATCCCACAACGACAAACCTCACGCCGACACAAGTCTGAATCATGATTAAAAGCAAATATCAGAAACAACGAAATGCCCTCGCAGATTTGCTTGCAGATAAGGGAATTCGCGACGACAGAGTGATTTCGGCCATTCGGGACATCCCGCGTCATACTTTTGTGGATTCTGCGCTTTGGACGCGCGCTTACGAGGATATTGCCCTTCCTATCGGACTCGATCAGACCATTTCTCAGCCTTATACCGTTGCCCGTCAAACCGAATTGCTGGAGTTGCAACCGGGTGCGAAAATCTTGGAAATCGGAACCGGGTCGGGTTATCAATGTGCTGTTTTATGCGAAATGGGCGCGAAAGTGTACAGTATTGAACGGCATAAAGCGTTGCACGAACGATCGCGGGAGCAACTTCGGGATATGGGATATCGTCCGATGCTTAAGTGCGACGACGGAACGCTCGGATGGGGTGCTTATGCTCCTTATGATGGAATTGTAGTAACGGCTGGTGCGCCGGTTGTGCCATCGGATTTGGTTGCGCAGCTTGCGGTTGGCGGTAAGCTGGTGATTCCCGTGGGCGACAGCACCTCTCAAAAAATGCATGTAATTACCCGGGTGACGGAGGACAACTTTGATGAAAAGGTGTATGAGGGATTCAAATTTGTGCCACTCATTGGTGAGAAAGGCTGGTAAGAATTTTCGGCGAGAAGCTGTGGTAGCTAGTTCATTTATCGAGTAATCTGCGCATCACTTTTGCGACTATTGGCGACTAAGTATCAACCTATTCAGCGCCCATCTTTTCTGAATTTACATCATTTTGCCATTGCGCTCTGTTAATTAAAGTAGATTCCGGCTTATGCAGAAGACCGGATGCTCCATGATTATTGTTGGGTTCGTAAGCGGATGTGATTTGACTCTATAGTATTTGTTAACTCCGTCAGCGGATGTGATTAGGCTCATGCATTAGAATAGATTCTCAAGTCCTGGTGCGGATCAACTAAAATCACTGTTCATTCGGATGGAAACTCGTTTATCCCGCTTTTCTGCAGGTTGTATCGTCAAAATATCCAAAACAGGAATCCGGATCGGCGCATCATCTTTGGTGCATTTTTCGTCGTCCACAAAACATCATTATGAAATCAATCATGATAAAACTACTGCGAAACAGTTGGCAGTTTTCGTTTGCGGCCTTGTTCGCTGCGCTGCTTCTGTTACCAGGACTCGCTTCTGCCCAGCAGACCACCTCGCCAACTGATGGAATGAGGGACAACACGCCGGCAGTTCATGCCTTCACAAATGCGACCATCGTCACTTCGCCCGATTCGCGCATTACCGACGCCACGATGGTCATCCGAAACGGAGTTGTTGAGTCTGTTGGACGAAATGTCCGGGTTCCGGCCGATGCGCGTGTTTGGGATCTTCAGGGAAAGACGATTTATCCCGGATTTATCGATGCGCACAGCCGGGTTGGCATGCAAGATCCTCGTGTTGATGCCGATGCGCGTGGAAACGCCTCATGGAATCAGCAATTGCGGGCACATTTGCGAGCTGAATCAGAATATACCAGTGAGGATGATGGTAGCGACAAGCTTCGCGAGGCCGGATTCACCACTGCCGTTTCGGTGCCAACATTGGGAATTTTCCGCGGACAGACCGCGATTTTGAGCCTTGGTTCGGGCTCTGCCACCGACCGCCTCATCAAAACCGGGTCAGCTCAGTCAGTTTCCCTGAGTCGCAGTTCCGAGTTCGGATTTACATATCCGACTTCGCCGATCGGAGCCATCGCGCTCATTCGTCAGACGTTGCACGACGCCCAGTGGCACAAACAAGCCCACGAAGTTTTTCTACGAAATCCGGCCGGACTCACCCGTCCCGAGCATAATGCCATGCTTTCGGCGCTTCAGCCCGTGGTTGAAAATCGTCAGCCGTTGCTGATTGAAGCCAACAGCGACGAATAAGTACTTCTAGCGACTCGAATTGCGGCTGAGTTCGACATGCCGTTTTGGGTTCGCGGAAGCGGTCACGAATATCGCATAGCTGATTTCCTAAAAGCGAACTCGATTCCGTTGATTTTGCCGCTGAATTTCCCCGACGCGCCCGATGTAAAATCACCCGAAGATGCCCTTAATGAAAACTTGGGCACACTTCGTCATTGGTACTTGGCGCCTGAAAATCCTGCGATTTTGGCCAACGCAGGCGTGAAATTCTCCTTAACCAGCGACGGACTTGAAAATCCATCCCACTTTTTATCCCGTTTGAGGTTAGCTGTAGAAGCCGGACTCGATCAACAGGTTGCATTGGCCGCCCTCACAACGAATCCGGCTGAGTTACTCGGAATTAACGCCACCCACGGCACGCTAGCAGCGGGGAAATCCGCCAGTTTCATCATAGCGGATGGGGACGTTTTCGCCTACGGAAGCCAGATTTTGGATGTGTGGACAGACGGCGAGCGCCATGTAATCAAGCGAAGCGATGTTTTTAATCCGACCGGAACCTGGGCCGTTACTTCATCTGATGGATCTATTGACGGCGAATTGGTGGTTGAAATTCCACGTCCGGGCCGATTGGGTGGTAAAATTACCATAGATGGAACCGAAGTCTCCCTCAGCAATGTGAATTATACGGACGAAACCCGTCGATTTCGGGCTGATGCCAACGCTGATGACGCTGCCGGACCGATTCGCCTCACCGCATCCGTCACTGCCGACGGAATGCAAGGATGGGCTGAAATCGCAGGTCAAGGCCGAACCCAGTGGCAGGCATCCCGCACGAACGAAGGTGCCCTGGCTGAACCCCGCGAGCGCACTGCACCCCGGCGCGACCTCGAGCTTTCGGGAATTCGTCCGAATATGGAATATGGGCGGGAAGCATTGCCCGAGCAACCACGTAATCTTCTGGTTCAGAACGCAACAATCTGGACGATGAGCGACCAAGGCACCCTCCAAAATGCAGATTTGTTGATTCGGGATGGAAAAGTGGTTGAAGTCGGACAGAATATCCGCGCCCCACGAAATGCCACCATTATCGACGCGGAAGGCAAGCATGTAACTCCGGGACTTATCGACGCCCACTTGCACTCGGGCGTAACTGGCGTTAACGAGATGGGAAATGCGATTACGGCTGAAGTTCGCATGGAAGACGTTCTTACCATCAACAACATCTGGATGTATCGTCAGCTAGCTGGCGGACTCACAACGGCGCACGTCATGC
>JAIUMT010000314.1 GCA_022565415.1 Balneolales bacterium
CTTAACTTGATTGAGCGGCACCCGGAAGTATCTTCACCCAAGATTCGATCACCTATATATGAAATTGAACACCGCATTATTGTTAGTTTTCTTCCGAAAACTACCTAATTCCAGATTTGCGCCAATTACTTTACAAAGTGCATTTTACGCTTTTTGAGACACAACGTTCGGGAAGACCTCCATCTGCCCAGCAACCTTACAAAGTGCATTTTACGCCAAACCCCATCTAACAATTCAACTTTCAGGCAACCGAAATTACTACCAACCCAAGACATACCAAATGCCACCAAGACAATAAACCCAATCAAATGATCAATAATCACCCAGCCGGTCCGCCAGCCCGGAATAGCGCTCAACCCGACTCCCCAACGCTCTTTTCCAAATCTCCCGGCTCCCCCACACCGAAAACCGCCCCCGGGCCCTGGTAAGCGCCGTGTACACCAACTCCCTCGACAAAACCGGCGTCCACCGATCCGGAAGCACAAAAACAACCTCATCGTACTCCGATCCCTGACTCTTATGCACCGTCAGCGCCCAGGCCGACGAAACACTCTTAAGCTGAGCCGGAGCAATCCATCTCACCACACCCGCCTCCGACCCGGCAAAAGCCACCATCAGCCTGCCATCAACCATCCGCGCAAGTCCGACGTCCCCATTATACACCTCCAGGTCGTAATTATTCGACGTGGCTATCACCGCACGACCATCGTACCAAACAGCGCCCTTTCCAACCCGCCGATCCATTTCAGCGTTAATTTGCTCCGATCCATAAGGTCCAACCCGAAGCGCAGAAAGCACCTGCAATCCCTGCAATTGAGCAAGCGCTCGGGCATGATCCCGCTCATCGACCAGCGCGGCATGCAGGGCAGTGATTTTACTTCCGAGCCTGGAATATAGGTCTTCTTTTCGGGCTGATGCCGACTCCATCAGGCTCACCTCCCCGCCCGACTGAAGCAAACTCCACGAAACTCCGGCATCTCCATCGTTGATTACCTGAGCTAGTCTTCCGATCTGGGAATCTTCTTTGAAACGCCAGGATTTTGTGAGGCGAACTACGTTTGGAGCCCCCCTCGACGCGATATCGGCAAACACCGATCCGGCCTCGACCGACGAAAGCTGATCTTTATCGCCCAAGAGAATTAGGCGCGTTTCCGGACGAAGCGCGCGGGCCAATCTCGACATCAGAGCCACATCCACCATAGACGCCTCATCCAGAATTACCACATCGTACGGAAGCGGGTTTTCGGCATGATACACCGATTTGCCCTGGGCCGGATTCCATCGAATCAACCGATGAATGGTACTGGCACTGTCGGGTATTCCGTCACGAATCGCGGGGGGCGGATTTATTCGTTCGAGGTTGCCCTGAATGGATTCCATCATTCGGGCGGCGGCTTTTCCGGTTGGGGCGCAGAGAACGATGCGGAGTTCGGGATTTTGGCCCAACATAGCGGTGAGTAACAACAGTACAGAATGTGTTTTTCCTGTTCCTGGACCGCCGGTTATCACGGTGAATCGATAGTTTAGTCCTGCAGATATGGCTTGATTTTGTAAGTTTTCGGAGGGTTTACTTACGTGGGAACCGTTCTCCCCATGAGGTAACAATACCGACCTCGATGTCACCATTTCAGCAACGTCGACCTCATATCGCCAGAATCTGCGCAGGTACAACCGATTCATATCGTGTATGATTACGGCGTTGGTGTAGGAATCCTTCGGATTCGTAACCGAAACTATCGCTCCGGCATCTACCAGATGCTGAATCGATATATCCACCATGTGTGGAAACACCGTTCGGATATCTTCTGGTTTGAGGCTGGATTGCAAAGCAGACAGATTCTCTATTAGTAAATCAAGAACGGAAGGTTTTGCAGCAGACCAAGGTATGGCAATTGCTCCATCTTTCTGACGAAGTAGCAGAACGACCGAAACGAGGTATGCAGCTTCGGAGACTTCCGGATACAACCTGGCTAATAGCATACCCGAGTGATGATCCAGGTCTTCAATTTCAACACCAAGTTTATTTAATATGTGCTTATGCGAATTAACAGATTTCACAACTCACCCTTCCCAACTCGTAATTGAATTCGCTCTGCATATGCTTTAATCTGATCCGGATCTGGTTTGTCGGCAAACACTCCATTTTCGTCGCCGTTCATTCCTCTTAAAAATAAATAATACACTCCGCCGAAGTCCCGGCCGAAATCAAAATCCTCGATTCGGTCGCGTAGGTACAGATACAGAGCCATGGCATAGAAATGATACTGCATTATATATCCGTTCTTACGCATATGCGAATTAAGCGATGCAATATTATAATCTTCAGCCCGATCACCCAAATAATCCGATTTGTAATCGATGATGTAATACTTTCCATTGTTCTCTACGAGTAGATCGATGAATCCTGTGAGATAGTATTTACTGGAATTGCCCCCTGAGGAAATATCTGCCAAAACATTTGCCTTTACAAATGTATCACTAGGCATAGCCTGCAGCTCCACCCATTTCTGATATTCCTCCAACTCGTGCGCTTCGTACGGGAGGTAAAACTCCATTTCCCGCAGTGTTCTGTTCAGCGACACATCCGCCATGCAAAACCCATCGAGATTTGTCCCGAGTACATTTCGCACCATCGTAACCAAAACCCCGCCCCACTCTTCAAAATCAAATCCGTATTCTTCGCAGGTCTCGCGAACAAGACCTTCAATCGCATCTGCATCACTGAAATCCAGATTTTCAAAGATCTGATGCCAAAATGTTCCCGTGTGCGCTCCCCGCGGAAAACTAAAAATCGAATGACCTTCTGGCTTTGCCGTCTCCGTTTCGATCATTTCCATCACTTCGTCGGTGATTTCATCCGTTTCGGTGTGCGACTTCTGACTTTTAAGCGAACTGTAACTCTCCACAAACACATGTTGCTGCATACGACGCAGTGCATCCTCGCTTAAGCTGCGCGCTGTAAACGTATCTGATGTAGACTCCATCTGATACCGGATGTCCGTGTCGATAATCCCCGAATATGCACAAAATCGCGACGAATCCAGCCCTGATAACAACTCCGAAATCACATTCTCAGCATCTACCCCCGTCGCCCGATCAAATTCGGTTAAATCACGCCACTGAATCAGTCCCGCAGCCGGATCCCTCAATAACATCGCTGTAAATGGCGAGTCGGTGCCCTTTGATCGTGAATTCACCGCCATGGCATGAGGCACGTAGCACCGATACTTTGACCGTGTTACAGCTACATACATCAATCTCACCCGATCTTCGGTGTTCTCGGCATCCTGAACCTGCAACCCTTTCACAGCCTGCTCGTTTCCTTCTCCGCGCGCATCAGCCAGTCGATCCGAATAACCATTCTTGAAATCCATCACGAAACGCCCATCTTTTTCGCTGTAGTAAAGTGCAACGCCTTTGCTTTTATCCCGACTTTCCCACAAAAACGGTGCATAGACCACGGGAAACTGAAGTCCTTTACTGCTGTGCATCGTCATGATGACAACTCGATTTTCGTCACTTTCCAAGCGAAGCTGGGTGTTGTCGGAGGCATCCAAATTCGGATCATTTCGCCGCGATCGCAACCATTGTGCCAATCCGGCCAAGTTCCGATGTCCCCGTCGTTGCTCTTCATATATCAATTCTGAAATATGGCGGAGGTTGGTTATGCGCCGCTCCCCATCCGACCAGGAAATGAGTTGTTTTTCGACCTCCAACGCATCCAACAGATACCGAATTCCAGCCAAAACACCCTTTTCCAAGGCATCTTCCCGGGCTACGGCAAATATTTCGAGCATTCGTGACCATTTCCGATCATCTTTCAACAGAGCATTCAGCGCGGTCGCGTCTAAGCCCACCGATCGCGAAGTTAGCAATGTTCGGATGGAACTCAACCGCTGCGGATCCACGAGTACATCCAACATCAGATTCATCAAACGGGCATCATCTGAGCTGAAAATACTGGCATCTCCTCCAACCACTGCCGGAACGCCCATCTTTTTCGCTGTAGTAAAGTGCAACGCCTTTGCTTTTA
>JAIUMT010000315.1 GCA_022565415.1 Balneolales bacterium
GCGTTATCCTGATTGTTACAATCGAATGTGTTTGAGAATGTGAAGCTGGCAATCGGAGCACCATCGCTGTCTCCGTTGTCGTCGCCATTGTCGTCATCTCCACCATCTCCACCGTCATCATCGCCTGGAGGCGGATCAATAGTCTGACCCACAAAGTAAATTCGGGCAACCAACGAAGTATCCAGAACGAACGGATTTACCAATCCTTCCTGAAACTCGGCCGCGCGGTGCGTACGTGTCCACTCCCGCTCATCAACCGGATCTGCACGGTGGAAGTTGAGCAAAGCCTCGCGTTGCATGTCGAAGTATATGGCGTTTGCAGCGAGTGCCTCATTCGTATAAATTGAGTAAAAATAGTACATGGCACGGGCTACATTGCCCTGAGAATCGTCCTTTGGCTGAAAATTCGACGATCCGGTCAGACTCCAAATGGTGAGGTCACCGGCTGGCATGGTCGTCTGCGTTGTTGTTCCGCTCCACCAACGATTGGTGCTGGCCGAAGGAACGTAGCCAAACGGAAGGTTTCCGCGAGAGCTGTTCACATTGGCGTTGGATGGCTGCAGGTGATGCAAATCGGAGTTCGCATTTCCGCTGGAAGCCCCCATCGACTGCGGATAAATATGCTCGGCGTTGAAATTAGCATTTCCGGCATCAGCGCGTGGGGTTGTCGTATTCGGGTTAATCGCTGCAGTTTGACCTGTATAAATACATTGAATTAGTCCGTCGTGATTATCGACGTAACTGTACATTTCATCGCGGGCGTTGTTGTAATTCAAATTTACCAACGGCTTGAAATTCACCCGAACGGAGTCGAGCAATTCCTGACCTTCGAGTCCGGGCCAGAGAATTTCGTGATCAATTTGAGCTTGGGCTACAGAAGGGACAGACAAGAGCAGAGCCAGACCCGGAATCGCCAGAAGACGGTAGAATAGGGATTTCATAAAAAATAATTCGTGATACTGAACATAGTGATGCAACTGGGAATCAATTATAGAGTGAATTATTCCCAGTTAAACAAGTTTGCAATTATATACGAGAACAGCAACTTCACGAACACTCTTTAACGTTCTGGTAATGGTCGATTTTATGGCTTCCACAAGCTGAAATCTATATATTGCCCCTTGTTCCGATTCACCACTTCTAATTAAATGGCTACCAACGATGAAACGCTCCATTTCTATCCTTTTTTTACTTTCGTTTTGTGTCGGTCTGATGCAGGCCGACGCCCAGAACCGTGTCCGCGATCTTGGCATTCAGCCCGGCATTTTAACTCCGGGAACGTACAATGCCATAACCGACGTGGAAGGCGTGCTTGTTGGTCACCAGACTATCCTGCGCGGAGATTCCATCCGAACGGGCGTTACTGTCGTTCTGCCACATGATGGAAATATGTTCCGCAATCGGGTTCCTGCCGCGGTTTACGTGGGCAATGGGTACGGAAAAGCGTTGGGATTTACGCAGGTTCAGGAACTTGGTGAGCTTGAAACTCCGGTCGCCCTGACCAACACTCTCAGTGTTTTTGAGGTCGCACACGGACTTGCCGATTACATGCTTCAATTGCCTGGAAATGAGCAGGTTCGCTCGGTGAATCCTGTGGTGGGCGAGACCAATGATGGATGGCTGAACGATATTCGGTCGCGGGGGGTATCAACTGAGGATGTGTATGCGGCTATAGCAGCGGCGGCATCAGGCAGCGTGGCCGAGGGTAACGTCGGGGCCGGAACCGGAACCCGGGCGCTGGGATACAAAGCCGGAATCGGGACATCGTCGCGCGTTTTGCCCGAAAGTCGGGGCGGATACACGGTCGGCGTGCTGGTTCAGAGCAATTTCGGTGGGATTTTGACTGTAAATGGCACCCCGGTCGGACAAAATTTAAAAAATCATTTCATGTCGGATGAGGTCCCTTATGAGTACGGCGTGGATGGCTCCATTATGATCGTTGTTGCCACGGATGCGCCCTTGACGGCCCGGAATCTGGAGCGTTTGGCCAAGCGCGCGTTTCTGGGCATCGCGCATGTGGGTGGCATCGTCTCGAACGGAAGTGGTGACTATGTAATTGCGTTTTCGACCAGCGAAGATGTGCGAATTGATCTGGATTCGGATGAAACGTTGCTGACGAACCGGGAGGTTCAGAACAACGACATGACGCCTTTGTTTCTGGCGGCAATTGAAGCGACCGAAGAAGCCATTTTGAATTCGTTGTTTATGTCGGAGGAGATGTCGGGCGTAAATGGCCGGGTGATGCCGGCAATTCCGGCAGATAAGATATTGGAGATGATGGGAGAAGAATAGGGTTTCGTGGGTAGTTGGTAGTTTTTGGATTTCTGAAGTTATTTGAAAGTACCTTGACAGCTTTTTTAAGGTTTCATGCAGTTTTGATGATCTTATATTTTCCGAAGCAGATATTGGCAGATTTTTGGCGTTTTGCAAAACCTTTTGAGCTTTATGAAATTTCTAGGTCTTTATTAGCAGTTTCAGAAACTGACATCATTTCACTATGTATAGATCTATCTTGTGGGCACGTCATTATCCGTCCCTATTAAAAGGGAACCCAATCAAAATTTCGTCCCAGAAATAAACTTGTTCAAAATTCCTGCCAATTCTTCGGGTTTGCTCAACATCGGTAAATGTCCGCTGTTTATGATCTCAACTTTCGTCGCGCTCAAGTTCTTTGCCATTTGATCTTGCAAATCGGTCGGAATAGCGTTGTCGTTTGTTAACGTGACGAATAAGCGCTCTGATTCTGGCAACTCGTAGGTGAATTTTGTCGTGTACAGCGCTTTTGATTCCGGCGTGAACTCGTTAACGATTTGCAGCGTGGTTTCGGGCGACAAATCATTGCACAATTCTGCTTCAATTGAAGATGCAGGAGGTTTTGTTCCAAATAAAGACATCAGAATGGGAAGCAGGACTTTTTGCGGAAACGGTAGTGTTGAAGCAAATGATTGTCCGCTTTTGGGGATGACCGACCCTATTGCGACAAAGCCCTTTAACTGATTTTTGAACTGTTCTGCCACTTTTAACCCCACACATGCACCGATCGAATGCGTTACAAGAACAAAACTATTGCAGTGCCAGTTTTGAATTTCCGAGGCTGTTTTGATGACATAATCATCAAATGTTAAACTAGCATTTGATTTGCCTGCAGCTTTTCTGTTCGGAAAGTCAATTGCCAGAATTGGGTGATGGATTTTTTCACGAACAACATCCCAAATTGAACTATTGAGTCCGGCTCCATTGATGAAAACGATTCCGATATTGGTGTTCAGATTGTTCATATGTGATTTATAATAAAAAGCCAGCTGATGGATTAAACAAAGACTGCGCATCGGCTTTCGAACACTAGCGCATGTGTCTCAATAAAGTCGTTGGTTTTTGAAGCTTAGATTTTAGCTCGAAACTTTGCGAAAGTAATCGTAGTCCTATAATAAATCGTTTTTCCCAAATAAAGACACAAGAATATGCAGGCTCAGTATTCATTCAGTGTACAGCCTTAGCTTAAACCGCGAGGACTAAAAGAGGTACTGAATTGAATTGCAATAAGATTCCTCCCCTAATCCCAGTTTTACACTTGGAACAAACCCAAGAATACAGAACTTTTTGGCGTAACGTTGCTATTGTGAACTTCCGTCGACATAAAAACGAAAGGCCATGCACCTTTTCGATGCACAGCCTTTCATAGATTTGATATCCGAAGAATTCGGACGGTTCCTCAAGTGAAATTATTTCACGAGCGTCATTCGCTTAGAAACCACTTGTCCGGCAGCCTCGATACGATAGATATACACACCGCTGGAAAGTCCGGAAGCGTCGAACGTCACCGTATGCGAACCGGCACTCATCACGCCATCGACCAGAACCGCAACCTGCTGACCGAGCGTGTTGAACACCGCCAAACGAACCTGCGTGTTTTCAGGAAGTTGATAGCTGATGTTCGTAGTTGGGTTGAACGGGTTCGGATAGTTTTGGCTGATACTAACCTCTGAAGGGAGTTCGGCTGTGACTTCGTTTGAAGTAGTTGA
>JAIUMT010000316.1 GCA_022565415.1 Balneolales bacterium
AACAATCTCTTTAGTGCTAGTAGGAGCACCAGGATCAGCCTGTGGGATAACCTGAGTCAGTTGTCTGAAATTAGTAACGGTCACCAAAAGATTTGTAACAACATCGCCAATAGCATACGCAGATGTTATGGTACCTGGCAGATCATCAATCAAAATACCAGCGGTTTCATCCATGAGGAATTTTTGATTACGGTTGTTTTGTGTATAAACAACAACTGCTTCGCCTGTATAAAGATAAACAGTACCATCTTGTGAACCAGCTCGTAGATCTGCCAAAGTCGACACTTCAACTGCAGCTTGTTCTACAACATACTGGCGAGTTACCATTGGGCTTGCTTGCTTACCAGAAACATCAGCATACGCACGAATTGTGGTAGTCTGATCGAAAGTAAGTGCAGAACCTCCGTAAATATCAGATGTTTCATCTGGCTCACTACCATCAGTTGTGTAATAAATGGTAGCACCTGTGGTTGGTGTACTCATTGTAACGGCAACTTGGTTAGCATAGGTACCAGCTGGCGGACTGAAACGTGGAGGAACAGTAAAGTCTTCGTTGTTAACAAAGATTGAACCATTCAAACGTCCAACAGTTTCAACGTTGTCTGGAGTGGTAGATACCGCATTAACAGTGTACTCAATTCTGGTAAAATCAGGGAAAGCAGGGAATGTAAATGTGTAAGTATCGCCTGACCCTGTCATGGTTTCAGTAACGAGATCTGATGTGTCTTCATCAAAACCAATAGCACGGTAAGCTACCGATACTGATTCAAGTGTGTAAGTGTCTTCTGGAAGAATTACATCAACAGAAATAGTTGCCTGAGTTGCATTGTCGATTTCGTCGCCTGGTGTAACTACAAGGTTATCAACCAAAGCCGGGAATCCTAAAACAACAAGATCATTATTAACACCTTCTGTGAAACGGAAATCTGTATCTGTTCCATCTTGGGTCCAGACAACTCCATCATCCCAAGGTGCAATTTTCAAAGTAGATTGAGCTGTAGACACGTCATAACCGGCAGGGTTAAATTCATTAACCAGTATGAAGCCTGAAATATCAACAATCGAACCTGCTACTGGGGGAACATATGGCCCATCAAGTTCCTCTGCAAGTCTTCTCCAATTGTATCCAAGGCCTTGTCCAGTTTCAGGGTTGTATGCATATCCATCACCACGATCGTTTCTGAAACGAAGCGATGTATCAGTAGTGTAGATGATTGATGTTCCATCTGTTAAGGCTATCCAAGGTCTGTTATTAGGTGGGTTTTCTACACGATCAATAACTTCAAGTCCTTCAATTTTTACATAACTATGTATATAGTTGGAATATGCATTTGCATTCCATCTGTGTAACCCTTCACCTTCGGTTGAAGGAATGTTGATATCAGTTAATGAAACTACTTCAGGTTCTAGTAATGGACTTAAATCAGCGTACTCTGCATCAAGTGCAATTGAACCGAGAAGTGTAACTTCAGATGCGTTGAACTGAGATCCATTACCAAAAAATCTCAGGTCACCCTCCACACGAATAACATCACCAGATAGCAATGCTTCTAGAGTTTCACGGCGAGCACCGTCAACTACAATTTGAATGTACATACCGTTACGTCCGTCCTCAATAGCATTAACATCGGCTACGAAAACGTGAATACGTCCTGGAACGCCATCATTAACAGTTGCGAGTCCGGAGTTTTTTGGAGCTGATACCACTACGGCATCAAAAGTAACCAATTGTCCTGTTAAAGGGTGACCTGGTAGATCAGCCTGACTAGAAGGTAGAACGTCATATGCATGCAAATCTCTTACCGAGACCTGCTGTGGTGTGGCTTGCGCAAACATAGCTTCGGCACCAAATGTCATGGTGAGAAGCAATGCAGCACAAATTTTGTAAAGTTTATTCATAGCGTACTGTTTTGTTTTTATTTTATAATGGCAAATCTGCCACGTTGGATGTTTCCTGAATCAAGATCTTTGACGGTGTATAAATACAGTCCTGTTGTGAGATTCTGATTGGCAGCACTGAGTAAATCCCAGGCATGCTCTCCTCCTGATAGTAGCCGGTTCGAGGTACTGAAATCTCTGAACCATCGAGAATCGCCGGTATAGGTATTCGAGTTATGATCTAAAGTAGCTACAACTTCTCCTGATAAGGTATAAATACGAATCTGTGCATTCGGAGGGAGATTAAAAAACATAATCCGTCGGTTGAAAGGACTACTTCCATCCCATGCTGCATTGATGCGGTATGGATTTGGATAAACTCCAACCTGAAACTCTTTTTCTGAGCTACCGAAATTTTCATTTGGTGAGGTACCTGGAAAAACACGAATTGCATTTGCATTAATACTTGTCTCTAGTGGCGGAGTCCGATCGTCACCCTCATCAAAGGCAGTAACGGAGAACAAATATTGCCAGCCACTAAGCAAGTTTGGCACATCGAAGCGATAGTGATATTCGACATTGGGTTCGTCGTCGAATGTAACAGGCGTAGTTAGTCGAATTTCATCAAAACCAGTGTTAAAACCTACATTATTATCCGGCAAATCCCATTCCCGCAACATTTGTGCGTTTGTTGAAATCGTACCTCTCAGATCGTCGCCCAAACTGGTTCTGTATAAACGATATCCGGCAAAGTCTTCCTCGCCAGTGACAGGATCAACCGAAAATTCTGCGCGGTTATCCCAGTAAATACTTGCTATTCCGGCATCAACCTCAACTCTCATTGTCGGAGTAAGTGGAGGTTCGGGCACTAAAAATCGTGTACGTGTTCCGTCTTCGTTTTCAGTTCCATCGAATAAGCGGTAGGCCCAACCGATATTTTCCTCAAGGTTGGCACGGGAGTCATCATTATCTAAATCATCGGCACTACCTACGGTTGCAGGAATCAAGTTTTGAAATTCTTGTGGCATTACTGCAGCAACAAAAGAGACATATATTGATACTGTTTCTCCGGGCTCGATTGATGGAAACGGTCCTATACTGTTGAGCTGAATATAATTTCCATTAGCAGAGAAGCCATCTTCGCGAAGCGCCTGACGATGCGTTTCGATTGGCCAGGCATTTGCCATTCTGTTGTAGCGCTCTAAATCGTCGTTTGGTCGCAAGAAATCGCCCGCACCTGCACTAAATGACCAAAATGATGGACGTACCTGAGGTATTTCCGAAGCAGAATAACCGGCTTCGAGTAATTCCTGCTCTCTTCGTGGGTGAAACTCATCACCTCTGTATTCAGTACCTAATATTACATTAGCACCGTGCGTGTTTATTCGAGGGGTATCGCCTGATCCACGATCAAAAACATATAAGGCATACAGACTATCGAGCCAACCCATTCCACCCTTATTAAAAAATGCTCCACCTGTTTCAACATTGGGTGCATTCACGTTACGAACAACCATATCAGAGTACATTCCAAAGTAAAAGTCTGTCCAGATATCGCTGCTGTTGTTAGTGATATCATACCGGATTATCGATAAGGCTTCTGTGAACCCAAAATTCCAGTTGTACGACTCAAAAACGACATCAGCGAACAGTGGGTTTTCATGACCTGAAATGTTCTGATTACCAATTGTAGTGTTTCGGTCGGTGAAACGGGTTACTAAGTCCTGGTGACTTACCGCTTCCGGAGAAAAGTTTGGCGAATTCTCTAAAGACGACCGTTCAGAAAAAAGGAAGCCTTCATTGGTAAATTCGAATCCAGCGGCGCCAGCTCTGTAACCTGCTGCGTTTGTCACTGCTGATGTAGACACTCGAACATCTCCTGCTACACGTGCACCAAGCCAGATACCAGCTTCGAAAAGGTGCTCGGTACCCGTACCAGCCGGATATTCCATACTCGGTGGTCCAACGGGTACGGTTCTGACGTTTGGTCTACCAATAGTACCAACATTGGTGAATGAAATTCCGAGATTGCTAACTTCAACAGC
Organism: Balneolales bacterium; assembly: GCA_022565415.1. Lineage (GTDB taxonomy): Bacteria > Bacteroidota > Rhodothermia > Balneolales > HLUCCA01 > HLUCCA01. Next base: position 3,924 of record JAIUMT010000316.1, read on the forward strand.
TTTTTGCTCAAATACTTGTTGAGCACTCAA
>JAIUMT010000317.1 GCA_022565415.1 Balneolales bacterium
ACGTCATGGTCGTTGGCAGGCCCAGAAACTGGCCCTTCAACTGATGCTTCGGGATTTTCGATAGACTGGTGATTTCGGCGATGCTGATGGCCATCGTTGCCCAAAATCCGACCATGGCAGTACACCAAATCAGGTACATCAGCAATGGAGGACCATATTCGCCCATAAATCGCTGCGGAATTGCTGAAACCACGCTCGAGTAGGCCATATCTTCGTTTCGAAATTGCACACGAACCGGCGCTGCTCCGCTACTAAACGCCTCCTGATACGGTAAATTCAGCTTTGTTTGAGCCGATTCTACCGCCATCCAGCCCATTTCCAAAGCCCCATCCGCAGTCGGAATCCAGACGTTATATTCTGTCGCCTTCGGCTGGTCGTTTAAATCCGTCACTACGTTCAGTGTAAGCGTGTATTCGGATGTATTCTCTGGTGAAGCTTGTAGTACAGCCGTAGACATCTGCAATTGTCGGCCCTGTTCGAGAACCCCGGAAAAACTACCTGCATTGTTATAACCCCATCCGATTAGCACAAGGCCAATCAGTATCAAAATCGGTGCGGCATAGTTTTCGAGCCATTTTATCGACTCGGTGCCTTTCCAGATGAAGTAAATATTAATCACCCAAAAAACGCCAAAACCGATGAATTTGCCAATGTCGAGTTCCGCCGAGCCTGTCTGACCTGTAAGAACATTCCAAATTGAATAGAAAGCGAGTCCGCCGATCCAGGTCTGAATTCCGAACCATCCGCAGGCGATAATTCCGCGAACGAGTGAGGCGATGTGCACCCCGCGTGTGCCAAATCCGGCCCGGCCAAACACCGGAAAGGGGATTCCGTATTTCACCCCGGCATGACCACTTAGCACCATCGGAATGGTGATCACCAGGTTCGCCAGGGCGATAATCAGCAAAGATGCCTCCCAGCTAAGCCCCGAGCGAATCATGTTCGAAGCCAGCAGGTATGTTGGAATACACACCGCCATACCAACCCAAATCGCCGTCATGTCCCACATCGTCCACGTACGCTGATCGTGCGGAAGCGGCGCCATGTGTTTCCCGTTTATCGGAGAGTTCGAAAGTTCGAGCGGTAGTCGGAGGTCTTCTTTCATAGGCAATAATTGCGTTTGGAATTAGGTCACATCACTCAGTTACAGTATTCGTCGGCGATGGAAACGGCCTGAGATATAATATCCAGCCCTTCGTCGATTTGGGATTCGTTTATGATGAGCGGAGGGGCGGTGAAAATCCAGTTCCAGCGCACAAAGGTGAACATACCCGCTTCGCGAATCTTGGCTGCCATCCGGTTGGTTGCTTCCATGTCGGCCGGTTTGGCGTTCCACGGCGTTACGGGCTCTTTGGTATCGCGATTTTTGACCAACTCGATGCACCCGAGTAGTCCGGTGTTTCGGTAATCGCCAATGGATGGATGTTTTTCTTTGAGCTTTTCTACACCCGATTCGATGTAATGACACATTTTCGCGGCATTATCGACCATCTTGTCGTCGATCATTGCCCGGAGGTTGGCCACGGCCGCAGCGCAGGAGACGGCATGAGCCGAGTAGGTGAGTCCGACCACCATCGGATTGGTTTCAAAATGGTGGGCTATGGTATCTGATACCATTACTCCGCCCAAAGGAATGTATCCGGAGGTGAGTCCTTTGGCCATGCATATCATGTCGGGCTCGACTCCGTGATGCTCTACGGCAAACATCTTGCCCGTACGACCAAACCCACTCATTACTTCATCATCAATCAGCAAAATTCCGTATTTATCGCAGATTTTGCGCACCAGTTTCCAGTAATTCGGAGGATATTTGATGCAACCCGACGAACCGGATTCGCCCTCCATAATTATAGCCGCAATCGCATCCGGATTCTCGAACTGAATTACCTGCTCCAGGTTTCGGGCTGCCATTTCGCCGCACTCTTCGAACGACGTGGTTCCCCACGGACAGCGATAGAAGTAGGGGTTTTGCACATGCACGATATTCGGTACGCCCTGACTATCGACCGGGAATTTCCGCGGATCGCCTCCAGCTGAGATTGCTCCGTACGTGCCTCCGTGGTACGACTGATATTGGGCAATGATTTTATGTCGGCCGGTGTACATGCGCGCCAGCTTGATTGCATTTTCGACCGCCTCCGCACCGCCAAGTGTAAAAAACGTCTTATTCAGCGTCGGAGGGGCGATTTCGGAAAGCAGTTTACCAAGCTCGCCACGGGCGTCGGTTATCATGCCCGGAAAAACATAACTCACCTGCTCCATTTGTTTTTGAACCGCCTCTGTGATGCGCTGGTCGCCATGACCAATATTCACATTCATCAGTTGAGAAGAGAAGTCGAGATAGCGCTTGCCATCGCGATCGTACAGGTACACCCCTTTTGCCCGCTCGATACTAATCGGATTGAGTCCGGCTTGTTTAGACCACGAAAAAAGCGTGTGGTTCAGGTTATTAGCAAGAATTTGTTCTTTTGACATACGATTAACTCATCCAGTTGGTTTGGGCTTCGGGATTCCATTTCACAGAGGTTTTTTTGTTTTGCGTCCAGAATTCGAGCGAGCTTTTGCCCGTTATATCGCAAACGCCGAACTTCGAGTCGTTCCATCCGCCGAACGGAAACGGCTCTCGGGGCACTGGAACACCGATATTTACGCCAACCATTCCGGCACTGGCTCGTTCCATCACTTCCCGCGCCGCGCCTCCGCTTTGGGTAAACACCGCAGCTGCGTTTCCGTACCCGGAACTGTTTTCAATAACGAGGGCCTCGTTGAGGTCTTTTGTGCGAATGATCGAAATTACCGGTCCGAAGACTTCTTCTTTGGCAATGGCCATGTCGGGGGTTACGTAATCTATGATGGTCGGACCGACGTAGAAACCGCCTTCCTTGCCCTTAACCACCACATTTCGTCCATCAATGAGCACCTTGGCACCGGCTGCTTCGGCTTCGTTGATGTATTTTTCGATGCGATCCTTGGCGGCCTTGATGATTACCGAGCCGAGCGAATCGCCTGGTACAACCTTTTTCGCTTCCTCAACCAAGCGCTGCACGATATTATCGACCTTATCGACGCCGACCATAACCGCCGCGGCCATGCAACGTTGTCCGGCACAGCCCGACATAGAAGCCACCACGTTCGAGGCCGTCATCTCTTCGTGGGCATCCGGCAGGACAATCAGGTGATTCTTGGCACCACCTAAAGCAACGCATCGTTTCAGATTGGACGTAGCGCGCTTATATACAATTTTCGCGACGGCTGTAGAACCGACAAACGAAACGGCTTTAATTTCAGGATGATCGCAAATGGATTCCACAATCTCTTTACCACCGTTCACCACGTTAAAAACGCCATCCGGCAGACCGGCCTCTTTCAATAACGATGCAATTCGCATAGAACTCATCGGAACGACCTCAGATGGTTTTAGAATCATGCAGTTGCCGAGGGCGATGGCGTTTGGGACGGTCCAGTGTGGCACCATATTCGGGAAATTGAACGGTGCGATGGAGGCGACGACGCCCAAAGGTTTGCGGTCGATGCGAACTTCAACTCCCCGGCTCACCTCCTGCACCTCGTTTGAAATAATTTGCGGCATGGAACAGGCGAACTCGGTGAGTTCGATGCTTTTATCGACCTCAGCCTTCGACTCGCCCCATGTTTTTCCGTTTTCGATCATGCAGATTTCAGTCAGCTCGTCTTTGTGCTTTTCCAGAAGCTCGCGATACTTGTACAAAACCTGAACCCGGTCTTTGAGGGTGCGTCCCGACCAATCGGGGAATGCGGCGCGGGCAGATTGAACGGCCTGATCGAGGTCGTTATACGTTGACATAGGCACGGTGGAAATCACGCTGCCATCAATCGGACTGATGACATCCATTCGCGGACTGTTGGTCGCCACGAACTTACCGTTCACAAAGTTGTTGGTGTCTTTAGCTTTA
>JAIUMT010000318.1 GCA_022565415.1 Balneolales bacterium
AAAGTCCGTTCGTGGCCAAAAAATCTTGTTATCTTCGAAGCACCATGTCATAGTACGCGAGGCTTGATTAAGTTCAAAATTACTGCACGACATCCCGTCCACTTCAATCTCGTCAATAAGTTCCTTGCGAAGTACGGCACAGGCCTTCTCCCCTCGGCAATTACTCTGCCATTCATAAACCCACACATTGCCAATCTGGCGGGGAAAGTTGAAATCAGGATTTTCAACGGCGGTATCTACATCCTGCCATTTGAGCTTCGGATATTCATCCGTCAGTTGCCATACCTCATTGAAGTCAAGCTCATGCATAGTATTCCAGGCATTTTGTCCAGTCATTTGCACACTGGTCAGCTTCTTGATACTCTGGGCATCGTCTATATGGGCAATCATAAACCCTTCTAAACATGAATCCTCGTACTGAGTACCTATTGCTTTATCCGTGCCCACTTTTTCGTCCCAATAGGCAGCAGTAATTAACAGGCAAACCTGCGAATGACCAACTAAAGCTCCACCGATATCGTCGGACTGAACACTTCCGGAAGCGTAAACCCCATGCATCGCCAAGCCTGCAGAAAAGATTGTGGAGCCTGTATGCCCGATCAATCCGCCAACATTTTCAGTACCGGAAACATCCATTTCAGAGTATGAATTGGAAATCTGATATTCATTTTCATAAATATCTATCCACTTGCCTACCAATCCTCCGGCCGTCTTAGCACCAGATAGTTCTCCATAAGACGCACTTTCAGAAATGAATCCATTTTCAATGAATCCGACTAATCCGCCTGCTTCTTCAGTGCCAACTATAGTAACATTGGCTATCGACTTCGACATTATGGAACCATGCATGACTCCAAAAAGTCCGCCTACGTAATCCCCATACAAAATGCCATCTACAGCGATATTCGTCAATTCTGAACTCCAAGCCTGGCCAGCGATACCTCCCACTGATTTACCGGTGATGTTCACATTTTCGAGGGTGATGTTACTCAGATTGGCCTCTCGAATTAATCCGAATAACCCAACATAGGTTGAGTCCGGCCTGTTTATGGTCAAATTTCGGATGTGAAAACTTTGACCATTATAACTACCGCTGAAATTGGTTTCGGCATTCGTGTCCCAACCAATCGGATCGAAACCTTCACCATCGTTCCAGTTGGCAGTCTCACTGGCATCGATATCATTAATCTGTATGAAGTGATCTCCGAAATAATCTTCATTATTGATGGCCTGAAGTTGCTCAATTGTTGCGACTTGCCAAGGTTCATTGACGGTGCCATTGCCACCGGCAAATTGAGCCAGACTCGTAACCGGTAGCATCCATAAAAGAGACGCAAAAACGATATAATGTTTGTATTGAATTTGTAAATAAGTGTTCATGATCTATCCATATATAACATCATATTTGTATCCACACCTCATCATCGACTACACCGAACTGGCGTAATCCCGATAAAGGTTTTTTGTGGGCATCAACGACAGCCCATTGTATGTTATCAAACCCTTCTGGTATGGCAAATGCCGTTTTCAAAAGGTCACCTTGCTCATGCTCATCACTTTGCTCAATACGGCCATCAATCCACACACCGATGTCAGTTCTGACCGATTCTTCTTGAACGATTTGGAAGTGAAAAGGGCCACTCTTGAGTTTTTGCAATATCATGTCAGAGCTTGAATATAATAACTAAGTCTTATAAGTCAGGATAGGTACTCCTTCTTTTAGTATCAAATAAATTCTTGGTTTTTTTATCACGACCTGCCAATAATATTGCCGAGGTAAGCCATTGGTGGTCAATACTTTTATAAAATCCTGGCGCCACAGATTATTCACAAGCAAATTCTCAGAGTTTAGCCTATGCTTCCCAACCTTAATTTTGCTGCGTCCTTCTTGAATTACTTATACCCAAAATGATATCATCAACCTGATATGGGTTTTAACATTTAACATGTAAAGCTCCAGTATTAAACGCATGCAGATGTCTTCACTATTCCCGATTACTTAGGTTCTCTTTAGTATCGGTCAACCGTTTAACCATGTCGCTATACCCATATTCACTTAGATGACAATTCTTGTTATGCACATAATCAGTTATTGCTACATCATCCCGGTTGAAGCTGATACTTGAAAAATGTATACTGAACTTAGAAATACTAATTCCATCTAAAAAAGTGGAGAATATGATGCCTACAAATGAGCTAAGTCATGAGGAAAAAACCGGCAGCGCTATCGACCGGAAAACGTTTATCAGAAACAGTGGTGCAGGTCTTGCGGCTATTGCGGCAGGCGGACTTTTCGGAGCAACGACTCCGGCAACGGCGAATGCATCTTCAGGGGCGATTTCCTCAAACGGTATGTTCACCGATAAAGTCGTACTCATAACGGGTGCCACGTCAGGTATTGGTGAAGCCGCCGCTCGTGAGTTTGCCAAAGAAGGCGCTAAAGTGTTCTTCTGCGGACGCCGGGAAAACCTGGGCGAGAAAGTGGAGCGAGATATCAGGGAGGCCGGAGGTGAGGCAATGTATATGCGCGCCGACATACGTGAGGAAGCGCAGGTAAAAGCATTCGTTGAAGCTTGTAAGGAAACCTATGGCCGTATCGACATTGCCTTTAATAACGCCGGCATCGAGGGTCCGTCCGGAGGATTCCAGGATTTAGAAATGGATGGAACCATGGGCTATTACGACCTCATCAAAACCAATATAGACGGAGTGATGTACTCCATGCGCCATGAAATCCCGATTATGCGCGAGCAGGGTGAAGGCGTAATCGTAAATGTAGGATCAATGCTTTCCCACCGCGGGTCATCTGCCTGGGGAGCGTACGCCGCATCAAAACATGCGGTGATTGGATTGACAAAATCGGCGGCCTCTGCAAATGCGGGTCATGGAATTCGGGTGTTGAGCCTTTCGCCCGGTGGAACGCGCACGGAGTTGCTGCGACGTTTTATGGGTGGCGGTAGTCTGGACAATGCCGGACGAAACAGTCCGATGGGTCGCTTAGCCGAACCGGAAGAAGTCGCCCGAATTATGATGAGTATGTGCCTGAGTCAAAATCTATTCCTCAATGGAGACGACATCAAAGCCGATGGGGCGTCATCGGCATGATGCGAAAATGGAAATCGGCGATTTGAGTACATCATTAGATTTGATGCTGAAGGGGTTGTTTCGAATTTGATATAAACTTTTTAATCTGCATTATCTGAAAAGTTGGATGTATTCGTGAAGTAGGAACTGTCTACCACGTTTTGAACCGGTAATTTCTTGCAAAATGCCTAGATTTTCTAAATCGCCAAGTAGTTTGTAAACACTCGGTAATGATTGGCCGGTAATTTCCGTAGCCTTATTCGCATCCACAATGGGGTGCTGATACAGGTGTCTTAACAACATATTTGCTGTGTTTACCCTGAGTCCAAGCGGCTGAATTTTTAGGTCTATATCCTTCTGAAGCTTTAAAATACTATCAAAAGTACCAATGCCACTTTTTGCAGTCTCGATGATACCCACTAAAAAAAACTTGAACCATTGTTGAATATCGTGATTCTGCCTGACTCGCATTAAATTGTCGTAATACAGCATTCGATTTCTTTCAAAAAAATCAGATAAGTACAATATGGGTTTCTTTAAAAGGCCCCTTTCTACTAAATATAGCGTAATCATGAGCCTTCCAACTCTGCCATTACCATCTAAAAAGGGGTGAATCGTCTCGAATTGATAGTGAATTAGAGCGATTTTTAGCAATTCAGGGAAGTAGTGGTCGTCATTATGAGCAAACTTCTCTAAGTCGCTCATATATTCATCGATTGTATTATGAACAGGAGGTATAAACTGCGCATCGGCGATACTAGCACCACCTATCCAATTTTGACTTGAACGAAACTCTCCAGGAAGTTTGTGATTTCCACGAACTCCTTGGAGTA